>JACRPW010000020.1 GCA_016223005.1 Deltaproteobacteria bacterium
AAAGCAGGCAATGGGCTATAGGCAATAGGCTATGGGAATATCGTATTCATTGTTTTCCCTATTGCCCATAGCCTATAGCCTCACACCTGTATTTTTAAATCGCCTCTTCCCCTTTTTCCCCTGTTCTGATTCTCACTGCCTCATCAATAGGTATTATAAATATCTTGCCATCCCCGATTCTTCCCGTCCTTGCAGTATTTGTAATTGCCTCCACAACCTTATGGACAAGTTCCTCTTTAACCACAACCTCTAATTTTATTTTAGGCAAAAAATCCACAACATATTCTGCCCCTCTGTATAGTTCTGTATGCCCCTTCTGCCTTCCAAATCCCTTTACCTCTGAAACAGTTATGCCCTGTATGCCGATTTCGTTCAAAGCCTCTTTTACTTCATCAAGTTTAAAGGGTTTTATTATTGCCTCAATCTTTTTCATGCTGCCCTCCGTTATACCCTGTATTTTCGGCTTCAGAGTTAGCACACCACCTATAAATTGTAAAGAAAATATTCTGATATATCTCTAAATCTTATAAAACAAAGCAATCTTTGTGCCATAAGTATACAAATTTGTAACATACCTTAAATACAGTAAATTGAGAAATAAAATCATATATTACCTAAATTGAGCGATTAAATGGCATTCGCTCAATTTAGGTAATAATAAGGCGGATAGGGTAAAAATTGTGCATACAGTAAACCCTATGCCTATAAAATAGGCAAAATCAAATTACCCAAAATCAAAATCAAAATCAAAATAAAATCAAAATACACTTGACACATGGTTAAATATTATGTTTTACATTATTCTTTGATTTTTTTTAAAAGGAGAGTTTTGCATGAAAAGGACATATCAGCCAAGTAACTTAAAGAGAAAAAGGACACACGGCTTTTTAACAAAGATGGCAACAAAAGGTGGAAGGCTCGTAATCAAAAGAAGAAGGGCAAAGGGGAGAAAGAGGCTTACCCCATCAGTTAGCGTTGCAAAATAATAGGGGTGTTATGAAACCCTGCTCCTTTACCAAGCAAGAAAGGCTGTTAAAAAAACAGGACTTTATAGGTGCGGCATCTAATGGTAAAAGAATCTGGGCAAAAAATTTTACCATATTCATAAAACCGAATGATAAGGGCGTAAGGAGGCTGGGACTTTCCGTAAGCAGGAAGGTCGGCACTGCAGTAAAGAGGAATAGGATAAAGAGGCTGCTGCGGGAATTTTTCAGACTCAACAAAGAACTTTTTCCGTCCTCATCTGACATATCCATATCTGTCAAACAGGGATGTTCTCCTGAAGGTTATAGAGATGTAATGGGGGAACTTACTCCGCTGTTGCTGAAGATAAAACATGGTTAAAGGTATTTTAAAACATATAATAGTCCTTTATCAGAAATACATCTCTCCTTTAAAGCCGCCTTCATGCCGGTTTTATCCAACATGCTCTCATTATGCGGAAGGGGCTGTTGAAAAATATGGGACATTTAAAGGTGCAGGTCTTGCCATAAAAAGGATTTTAAAGTGCCATCCTTTTCATCCCGGCGGATATGACCCCCTGACTTAAAACAAAGCTGATCATACATAACAACATAAAATAAAGCCACATACAAAGCGTCAGAACAAAGAGAGACCAAGGAGCGACGAAGGTGAAGAGTGAGGCGTATTTTTAGCATACGCCGCAACGATGAACCGAGGAGCAACGCAGGTATGCAAAGTTCTGACGCTTTGTATAAAACAAGATGGAAAAAAGGATATTATTAGCAGCAATACTTTCAATAGTTATTCTATTCCTGTATCAGCAGGCAGTAGTCAGATGGATTAGTCCGCCTGTACCAACATCTCAGGAAAAGGGTTTAGAAAAGGCACAGGTTCAGGAGACTAAAGAAAAAACTACAGAAGCCAAAACTCCCGTCTTACAGCAAACAGATGCAATGCCAATTAGTGTGCAATCTTCTGAAGAAAGGTTATTTACTGTTGAAACCCCTCTTTATAAGGCAACTTTCACCAACATCGGCGGCGGATTAAAGGGGTTTGAATTAAAAAAATACAGGGAATCTATTGACAAAACATCAAAGAATGTTGATGTAGTAAAGCCTCTGCCTGTCCCGTTATACTCCCTACAGACAGGGTTGGGAGATAAAGGGCCTGTTCAGTTTACCATGCCTGCAAAAGACATAATGCTCGCCGCCCCCGGCAAGACTGCGAATGTTATACTTTCATGGGAATCACCTGAAGGCATAAGGATAGACAAGAAATATATTTTTTCTGCTGATACATACAATATAAAAATGGAGGTCAGCATATCCAATAAATCAGGGCATGACATAACATCGCCTCTCTCAATAGACCTATTTGCTTCATCAGCCGCTGTAAAGGAAGAAGAGTCATCTTACCATCACGGACCAATCGGTTATCTGGCAGGCAGTATTGACAGGAAGACTATAAAAGACAATGAAGAGATTGCAAAAGGCAGCATAGGCTGGATTGCAATGGAGGATAAGTACTTTATATCCGCCCTTATTCCTGAAGATAAAGAAAACTTTGTATGGACATCCAGCATAAAGCATAAAAACATAGTCCGTTCCAGACTGGATACACCTTTAAACTTGGCATCAAATAATTCAAGTGTAAAAAAATACACCATCTACATAGGACCAAAGGAATATGACATCCTAAAGGGTTTAAAGATTAATCTACAGGAGGCGATTGATTTTGGCTGGTTTGCATTCATGGCATGGCCTTTACTTATTGCCCTTAATTTTCTGTATTCTTTTTTTCACAACTATGGACTTGCTATAATCATCTTGACGATTGTAATAAAAATCCTTTTTCACCCCTTGACTAAACAGAGTCTGAATTCCATGAAGGAGATGCAGAAATTACAGCCGCAGATGGCTGCTGTCCGTGAAAAATATAAGAATGACAAGGAAAAGATGAATAGGGAACTCATGGAGTTGTATAAGAGGAACAAGGTAAATCCTCTTGGCGGATGTCTTCCAATAGTATTACAGATACCTGTGTTTATTGCCCTTTATAATGTCCTTTCCGCCTCTATAGAGATGAGGCATATGCCTTTTATGTTCTGGATTCATGACCTTTCTGCAAAAGACCCGTATTATGTAACACCGATACTTATGGGTGCAACAATGCTCTGGCAGCAGAAGATGACACCTTCAACCATGGACCCCCAGCAGGCAAAAATCATGCTTATTATGCCGGTCGTATTTACATTTATGTTCCTGTCATTCCCATCAGGGTTAGTCCTCTACTGGCTTGTAAATAATGTCCTCTCCATAGCCCAACAGTATCATATTCAGAAGGCAACCAAATAAACTGTTGGTCATTCTACAAAATTTGTGATATAAGAAGATTATGTCTTTTATATTCAGCGTTCTGGGTCTTATGCTTGTGATAGAAGGGCTGCCATACTTTGCCTTTCCATCAAGGGTAAAGGAATGGGCGCTTTCTATGCAGGAGATACCTGATAAAGGGCTCCGTGTTATGGGGCTTATTTCAATGCTCGGCGGACTTGCTTTGGTGTATATTGGCAGAAGGGTTTTATAAGTTAGAGTTTTTAAAATAATATCTCTATTCAGACCTATTAGAGTCGTTTCTCTACTTAAATCCTAAACAATTTGCAGGGCATAGAGCATGGCGCAGAGGGCGTAGAGTAAGAAACTCTTTGCCCTCCGCCCTCTGCTATAAGATTTAGAATTTGTATTTAACCCGAAAAATGCATTTGAATATCTATTACGACTTGAAATCAGCCCTACAGGCTGTGTTGCAGAAAGAGATTTTGACATCGAAATATTCCAATATTCCTTCTGCCAAAATCTTTTCTGCGCCTTGCCTGTAGGGCTCTGCGTCTCATGACGATTTCAACTGCATTTTTCGGGTTAAAGGGGGAGCATTAAATATGTCAAACACCAATATCAGAAACATAGCAATAATCGCCCATGTTGACCATGGCAAGACAACACTTGTTGACGGTCTCTTGAAGCAGAGCGGGACATTCCGTGAAAACCAACAGGTTGAAGAGTGCGTAATGGATTCAAATGCACTTGAACGGGAAAGGGGCATAACCATACTTGCCAAAAACACTGCTGTAAATTATAATGGGTACCACATAAATATTGTTGACACGCCCGGTCATGCGGATTTCGGCGGCGAGGTTGAGAGGATTTTAAAGATGGTTGACGGCACCCTTGTTCTTGTGGACGCAGTTGACGGACCGATGCCGCAGACAAAGTTTGTTGTGTCAAAGGCGCTTAAACTTGGACTCAAACCCATTGTTGTTGTAAACAAGATTGATAGAGATGGGGCAAGACCTGATGTTGTTGTTGACCTGACCTTTGACCTGTTTTGTCAGTTGGGCGCAACTGATGAACAGTTGGACTTCCCGATTATCTATGCCTCGGCAAGAAACGGCTATGCTGTTAAAGACCTCTCTGACCCTAAGGAAAACCTGATACCGCTTTTTGAAACCATTATCGCCTATGTGTCTCCGCCTGGCGGAAATCCTGATGAACCCTTGCAGATGCTCGTAACAAACCTTGAGTATGACAACTACATAGGCAGGATAGCGATAGGAAAAATATCAAACGGCAGGATGAAGGTAGGAACTCCTGTTGCAAGGATTAAGCGGGATGGCACAGCAGAAAAGGGGAGGATTACAAATATCCTTGGTTTTCATGGACTGAAACGGTTTGATATGGAAAACGCATCTGCTGGCGAAATTGTGGCTGTTGCAGGTCTTGAAGATATAGAGATAGGCGAAACCATAGGCGATGCAGAAAACCAAATTGCCCTTCCGTCCATTGATATTGATGAGCCAACTCTTAATGTTGAATTTGTTGTAAATAACTCGCCTTTTGCAGGAAGGGAAGGCAAATTTGTTACTTCAAGACACTTAAGGACAAGGCTTATCAGGGAACTCCGTACAAACATTGCATTAAGGGTTGAGGAGACTGAAAACGGCGATGTATTCAAGGTGTCAGGAAGGGGTGAACTCCACCTTTCTATCCTCATGGAGACAATGCGCAGGGAAGGCTATGAATTTGCTGTATCAAAGCCGCAGGTCATACTAAAAAAGGTTGACGGTCAGACCCTTGAACCTTATGAGCATCTTACAGTGGATGTTGATTCTGCATATCAGGGCGTTGTCATAGAAAAACTAGGCGTAAGGAAAGGCGAGATGCTGAACATGAATACAGGCGCTGACGGAAGGGTCCGGATGGAATACAAAGTCCCTGCAAGGGGCCTGATAGGACTCCAGACAGAACTCATGACAGAGACAAAGGGAACATGCATAATGCACCATAATTTTGACAGTTATGGACCATTTAAGGGCGAAATCCCGTCAAGGGCAAACGGGGTATTGATTTCTATGGAACAAGGAGAGGCAACAGGATATGCGCTCTATAACCTGCTTGACAGGGGCAGGTTCTTTATTGAACCAGGGACAAGGGTCTATGAAGGCATGATTACAGGCATTCATGCAAAGGACAATGATATTGTTGTAAACCCGATGAAGTCTAAAAAACTCACAAACATGCGTGCATCAGGAAGCGATGACAGTATTATACTCCCGCCTGCAATACACTTATCGCTTGAACAGGCGCTTGAATTTATAGCAGAGGATGAACTGGTTGAGATTACGCCAAAATCTATCCGATTAAGAAAAAAGGGTTTGTCTGATAACGAGAGGAAGAGGGCATCGCATTCGCACGGTAAATAAGAAAGGATTGTCGAGTTCTTAGTTGAAATTTTTATAGCAGCTCCTTTTCTTTATAGAATTTTTGGTTACTGTGGATTATTCCATAGAGAAGCCATTTTTTGTGAAGCAATTCACATGTTTTTAGTCCTTGACAAAAGTTAGTCGGCTTCTATATACTTTGAAATCTTTTTTAAACTTCTCTTTACCCCGAAAATACCTTTCTGCTGTCTGACATGCTGGCAAACCTATGATAGACTTAATCAGGTGGCTGCAGGGGGTTTATTCTCCATTTTGCAAAAAGGGGTGAAGCCCCATGTAATCACCCATTAAAAAAAGGGGTGGAAAATTCAGATGAAGGTTAAGACAGAGGATATAAATACAGATGGTTTATGCCTTGATATTGTTGAAGATTTAAGAAAATTTGACACGGCATCAGATGACAGCAGAATCATTCGCTGCCTTTCGCCTGTTAATGCATCTATTCATATAAGAAGGTTCGGAAGCGAAATATATATAGACGGCTTTATAGATGTTGATGTGATACTTAAATGCGTTAGGTGTCTTGATGAGTTTGAATGCCGCATACACTCGGTTTTAAACCGTGTGTTTTTAAAAGATTCTAAAGAAAGACAAAAAGATGGTGAACAGGAACTCTCTAAAGAAGAATTAGATGTAAATTATTATTCGGGTGATGAATTAAATATTTTAGAGATAATTTCAGAGCAGATTATCCTTGACCTGCCTGTCCAACCATTGTGCAGGACTGATTGTATGGGGCTCTGCCCAAAATGTGGAGCAGATTTCAATAAAGGGGAATGCAACTGCACTGAAGAAAGGCATATTGATGCAAGGTTAAAGAAGTTGAAAGAGTTTAAGATAAATTAAAAATTGCTTTTATAAAGGAGACATAAAATGCCAAATCCGAAAAAGAGACATTCCAAAACAAGAAGGAATAAGAGAAGAAGCCACGATGCCCTCATAAGACCTGCTGACTCTATATGTCCGCAATGCGGGGAACATAAACTGCCGCACCATGTCTGTCCTAATTGCGGCACATACAAAGGACGCGAAATAATCAAAAAAGAAGAGGCGTAAATCCTGTGAGAATTGCTGTAGATGCAATGGGCGGAGATTACGCACCTAAAGTTATGGTGGAGGGTGCTGTAATGGCTGCAAAGGAATTGGGCATACCTTCAATCCTTGTGGGTGACAAAACAAGGATTGAGGATGAACTCAACAAGCACAAGTGGGAAGGCTTGCCTATCTCAATAAAGCACGCTTCAGAGGTTGTTGGCATGGATGAATCCCCCGGACATGCAATAAGGAAAAAAAGGGATTCGTCAATAAAGGTGTGTTTTGACCTTGTAAAAAGCGGTGAGGCAAGTGCTGTAATAAGTGCAGGTAATTCAGGTGCAGCAATGGCTGCAGGCATGTTTACTGTAAAGAATCTTAAAGGGGTTGACCGCGCTGCAATTGCTGTTACACTACCCACAATAAAGGATATGGCTTGTGTGCTTGATGTTGGCAGCAATGTTGACTGCAAGCCTCTTCATCTTGTTCAATTTGCCTTGATGGGCAATGTCTATGCAAAATATGTGCTAAAGAAAGACAATCCCAAAATAGGACTTCTTTCAAATGGAGCGGAAGAGGGGAAGGGCAATGAATTAACACGCGCAACGCATGAGATTTTAAAAATAAGTTCCTTAAATTATATCGGCTATATAGAGGGCAGAGACATATTTTACGGAGATGTGGATGTAGTGGTCTGTGATGGTTTTGTCGGGAATGTTGTCCTGAAACTAACAGAAGGGCTTGTTGAGGCGCTTGCATCACTCCTCAAAAAAGAAATAGAAAATAATTTTTTTGCTAAGGCTGGATATATGCTTGGGCAGGGTGCAATAAAAAACTTAAAAAAGAAACTGGATTATTCAGAATACGGAGGTGCGCCGCTTCTAGGTATAGATGGTATATGTATAATAAGCCACGGTGCATCTACTGCCAAGGCAATAAAAAATGCAATACTCCGTGCTGATGAATATTCAAAGGGCAGGGTGAACAGGCATCTGACAGAGGAACTTGAAAAATATCAGGACATAAAAGGCATGGCAGTAAAAAAGACACTAGAGGCTAATAATAGAGAGAGCTAAATGACAAGGTCAAAAATCATAGGGACAGGCTCCTTTGTGCCTGAGAGGATATTGTCAAACCATGACCTTGAAAAGATGGTGGATACCAATGATGACTGGATTATTACAAGGACAGGGATAAACGAAAGACATATTGTAAATGGTGAATCCACTGCAGATATTGCACTTAAGGCAGCAAAAAAGGCGCTAAAATCCGCATCAATTGCCCCCTCTCAAATTGACTTGATTATTGCCGCTACAGTCACATCTGATATGATATTCCCTTCAACTGCATGTTTTCTGCAGTCTCACCTTGGGATTAAAAATAATATACCTGCCTTTGATATATCCGCTGCCTGCTCAGGCTTTTTGTATGCACTTGATGCGGCGGATAGATATATAAAAAGCAGCGGTGCAGAAAAGGTTCTGGTAGTTGGTGTTGATATATTTTCAAAGATTATAGACTGGAACGACCGCAATACCTGCATCCTGTTTGGCGATGGGGCTGGTGCCGTAATCCTGTCTGCTGAAAAAGGCGGTCACGGCATACTCTCAAGTCATTTGTATTCAAATGGGCATTACTGGAAATTATTATATACCCCATCCAACCTCTGCTCAACCCCTTTTAAAGACTTGTTGCATTCTAATTCATGCAGTTCTGAAACACCATATCTTAAAATGGAAGGGAATAAGATCTTTAAACTGGCTGTTCAGTCTATGGGTGAGGCATGTCAGGAAGCTCTTGTAAGCAATCATGTTACAGCAGATGATATAGCATTTCTTATACCGCATCAGGCAAATATAAGGATTATAAGTGCAACGGCTGAAAGGATAGGGGTAAATCAGGAAAGGGTTTTTATAAATGTAGATAAATACGGCAATACCTCTGCTGGTTCAATACCCATTGCTTTGGATGAACTTGCACACAGCGGAAGGTTAAAAAGCGGCGACTTGCTGCTTATGGTTGCATTTGGCGGCGGACTGACATGGGCATCAACACTGGTCAGGTGGTGAGATGAGTCAGGGGTCAGGAGTCAGGGGTCAGGGGTTAAAGACAGAAAAGACTGCGTTTGTCTTTCCTGGTCAGGGTTCGCAATATGTTGGGATGGGACAAGAACTTCTGGCTCGTTTTAGTGCTGCGAGGGGTGTCTTTGAAGAGGCAAGCAGTGTTCTTCATAAGGACATGGTAAAATTATGCACTGAAGGGGATGATGCAAGGCTTAACCTTACAGAAAATACCCAGCCGGCAATACTTACACTCTCTGTTGCATTGTGGCAGGTGCTTAATCAGGAAAACCCTGCTATAATCCCTTTATATCTTGCAGGACACAGTCTTGGCGAGTATACAGCGCTTGTTGTATCAGGAGCAATGAGTTTTAAAGATGCTGTCCGCGTAGTAAATGCAAGGGGAAGGTTTATGCAGGAAGCCGTTCCAGAAAGGGTTGGGGCAATGGCTGCTGTTTTAGGTTTAAATGGCAGTGTTGTGTCAAATATATGCAAAGAGGTGTCCACATTAACTCATGTTGTAGTTGCAGCAAATTTTAACAGCCCTGAACAGACAGTTATATCAGGCAATAAAGAGTCTGTTGAAAAGGCATCTCTCGTAGCCAAAGAAAAGGGGGCAAAAAGGGTTATTCCCCTGCCTGTGAGTGTCCCATCTCATTCACCTTTAATGAACCCTGCTGCAAAGAGACTTAAAGAAGAATTAGCCACTGTAGATATTAAACCCTTAAATACCCCTGTAATAACAAATGTAGAGGCAGAACCTATTACATCTCCTGACAGGGTAAAGGAACTGCTTGTAAGCCAACTCTACAGCCCTGTGAGATGGGTTGATACTATTATAAAAATGAAAGATTTAGGCATAACAAAGATAATAGAAATAGGTCCCAGCAAGGTCTTAACGGGACTTGTAAAACGGATTGACAGTAACATAGAGACAATGAATGTGGAAAAGGCAGAGGATGTAAAGACAGTTGGTGAGTTTAGGAGTTAGGGAGTTAGGGAGTTTTTGCTTTTACTCCTAAACTGTATTTGTATTTACTCTACAACTCCTAAACTCTATAACTCTATAACTTATTCAGGAGGTCTTATGGAACTCAACAATAAAATTGCACTTGTTACAGGTGCTGCACAGGGGATTGGAAAGGTAGTTGCCTTAAAACTTGCGGCAAATGGTGCAAATCTTGCCATATCTGATTTGAATCTTGAAAAACTGAACGAAACTGTTCATGAAATCAAAGAGTTGGGAAGAAATGCCGTTGCAGTAAGGACAAATGTTGCAGATTTTAAAGAGACAGAGGCAATGCTGGAGGAAACCGTCCATAAACTAGGCGGTGTGCATATCCTTGTCAATAATGCAGGTATTACCAGAGACGGACTCCTCCTGCGGATGAAAGAAGAGGACTTTGATGCTGTCCTCTCTGTGAACTTAAAAGGCGTATTTAATTGCACAAAGGCAGCGGTCAAATATATGTCAAAAGAACGGTATGGACGGATAGTGAATATCGCTTCAATTGTTGGTGAGATGGGGAATGCAGGGCAGTCAAACTATGCTGCAAGCAAGGCAGGTGTAATCGGTTTTACAAAAACCGTTGCACGGGAGTTTGCCACAAGAAATATAACATGCAATGCAATAGCACCGGGCTTTATAGAAACTGCAATGACTCAGGCACTTTCTGAAGAGGTGAGAGAAGAACTGGCAAAACAGATACCAATGGGAAGGCTTGGAACACCTGAAGATGTGGCAGATGCTGTGATGTTTCTTGTTGGAAGCGGAAGCGCTTATATAACAGGACAGGTGATAAATGTAAACGGCGGGATGTATATGTAAAAAGACAGGCAATAGGTAATAAATACAGGCAATGGGCAATAGGTGATAGGCAATAGGAAAACCCATAGCCTATAGCCTATCGCCTGCTTTTATCGCCTATAGCCTGTTTCATTACCCTTTGACAACATAACTACTAAAATGATATATGCATAAGCCGTCAAAACAAAAAAACAGGAGGTATTAAAATGTCAGTAGAAAGCAAGGTAAAAAAGATTATCGTTGACCAGTTAGGCGTGAACGAAGAAGAAGTAAACTCAAAGGCATCTTTTGTTGATGACCTTGGGGCAGATTCCCTTGATACTGTTGAGATGGTCATGGCATTTGAAGAGGAGTTTAATATAGAGATACCTGATGAGGATGCTGAGAAGATAAAGACTGTTCAGGATGCTGTTGACTATATAAGCAAAAAGGCAAAGGTGTAAGAAAAGTTAAAGAGTTTAGGAGTTATAGAGTAAATACAAATACAGTTTAGGAGTAAAAGCAAAAACTCCTTAACTCCTCAACTCTATAACTCCTTAACTCTTTTTTGGAGGTTTCTTGGAAAGACGGGTAGTTGTTACAGGTCTGGGTATAGTCAGTCCCCTTGGGATAGGTGTTGATAAGGCATGGGATTCGGTAATAAGCGGTAAATCAGGGATAAGACATATTACCCGATTTGACATACCAAACTTTCCTGTCAGGATTGCAGGTGAGGTGCCTGATTTTAACCCGGAAGAGTTCATAGAAAAAAAAGAGGTTAAAAAGATGGACACCTTTATTCAGTATGCATTAGCAGCAGGTATAATGGCTGCTAAGGACTCTGGCATAGAGATAAAACCTGAAAATGCTGACAGGGTAGGGGTTTATATCGGTTCAGGTATAGGCGGACTGCCAGCCATTGAATACTGGCATAATGTCCTTATGGAAAAGGGACCTGAACGGGTTACACCATTTTTTATCCCAATGGTCCTTATAAATCTTGCATCAGGACAGGTTTCAATGAAACTTGGTGCAAAGGGACCAAATAGTTGTGCTGTTACAGCCTGTGCAACAGGCACACACTCTATAGGTGATGCATATAAACTCATCAAAACCGGAGATGCTGATGCCATGATTGCAGGGGGTACTGAATCAACAATAACCCCATTATCTGTTGCAGGTTTTAATGCAATGAAGGCACTGTCAACAAATAATAATGAGCCGGAAAAGGCATCTAGACCATTTGATAAAAACAGGGACGGCTTTGTAATTGCAGAGGGCGCAGGGGTTCTTGTCCTTGAAGAAATGGAACAGGCAGTGAAAAGGGGTGCAAGGATATATGCTGAGATAATCGGTTATGGAATAAATTCTGATGCCTTTCACATGACAACACCATCACCTGAAGGTGAAGGTGCTGCAAAATGTATATCTTTGGCTTTAAAATCTGCTGCTATAAATCCGGAAGATGTGGATTATATCAATGCACACGGCACATCTACTTATTATAATGACCTTTACGAGACAATGGCAATAAAAAAGGTCTTTAACAGCCATGCCAAAAAACTCGCTGTAAGTTCCACAAAATCAATGACAGGGCATCTTCTCGGTGCAGCAGGTGGTGTAGAGGCAGTTTTTACAACCCTTTCTATTTATCATAAGATACTGCCGCCAACGATAAATTATGAAAACCCTGACCCTGAGTGCGACCTTGATTATGTGCCTAATACTGCAAGAGAAAAAAAAGTGAGTGTTGCAATGTCAAATTCATTTGGTTTTGGCGGCACAAATGCAGTCCTTATATTTAAGAGATTTGAATATGGACGAGGAACTTAAATGGAAAAGATTGCTATTGCCAGCGACCACGGCGGCATAGAACTAAAAGATGATTTAAAAACTTTTTTAACAGAAAAGGGATTTGATGTTGTTGATATGGGGACAAACGGCAATGAATCAGTGGATTATCCTGACTACGGCATCCCTGCTGCGCAAAAGGTCTCAAATGGCGAGATTGAAAAGGCAATACTTATCTGCGGAACAGGCATTGGCATGTCCATTGTCGCAAACAAATTTCCAAATGTCAGGGCAGCGCTTGTAAGCGATGTATATTCTGCAAGGATGGCAAAGGAGCATAATGACTCAAACATCCTTGTAATAGGCGGAAGGATTACAGGCAAGGGGCTTGCAAGAGAGATGGTAAGCGCATGGCTGGAGGCTAAATTTGAAGGCGGCAGACATCAGAAAAGACTTGATAAGATAAGAGAGATTGAAAAGGGATTTAAAAAATAAATTAAAAATTAAATATCAAAAATCAAAATTAAGGAACTTTATTTTTAAATTTTAATCTGTCATTTTGATTTTTGCATTTTGATATTTGACTTCTTTAGAGGTAACAATGTCAACATTAAAAACCTTTGACCCTGAAATATTTGAGGCAATAAGGCTTGAAACTGAACGAGAGGAATATAAACTTGAACTCATTGCCTCTGAAAATATTGTCAGCGATGCTGTATTAGAAGCCCTCGGCAGTGTAATGACAAATAAATATGCCGAAGGCTACCCCGGCAAAAGATATTACGGCGGATGCGAGTTTGTTGATGTTGCAGAAAATCTTGCAATTGAAAGGGCAAAAAAACTCTTTATTTGCGAGCATGTGAATGTCCAGCCGCATTCAGGCTCACAGGCAAATATGGCGGTTTATATGTCCGTCTTAAAACCAGGGGATACGGTTATGGGTATGAACCTCTCTCACGGCGGACACCTTACACACGGAAGCCCTGTAAACTTTTCAGGACAGCTCTATAATATTGTTTTCTATGGCGTCAGGCAGGACAATCACCGCATTGATTATGAGCAGGCAAGAGATTTGGCAAAAACCCATAGACCTAAGATGCTCGTGGTAGGTGCAAGCGCATATCCAAGGATTATAGATTTTAAAATTTTCAGAGAGATTGCAGATGAGGTCGGCGCAGTTATAATGGTTGACATTGCGCATATTGCTGGTCTTGTTATTGCAGGGCTTCATCCAAGCCCTGTTCCTTATGCAGAGTTTGTGACAACAACAACGCATAAAACTTTAAGAGGACCAAGGGGCGGGATGATAATGTGCAAGGCTCTTTATGCAAAGGAACTTGATAAAAAGATATTTCCCGGCATACAGGGCGGACCCCTCATGCATGTAATCGCTGCAAAGGCAGTTGCATTCAAAGAGGCACTGCATCCTTCCTTTACGGAATATCAGAAGATATTACAGGAAAAGAGGCGGAGGATGCCCTTGTAAAGGCAGGCATAACAGTAAATAAAAATACAATACCGTTTGAAACAAAAAGCCCCTTTATCACAAGCGGGATAAGGATTGGAACCCCTGCTGCAACAACAAAAGGCATGAAAGGGCCTGAAATGAAAATCATAGCAGGGTTAATTGATGAGGCGATAAAGGGAAGGAATGATGAGGCAAAACTGTCTTCAATAAAAGGAAAGGTTAAAGAACTCTGCGAGAGATTTCCGTTTTATAAAAATAGGCTGCAAGGATAGTGTAATTTTTAAATTTTTTTATCTGCTGTCCAGATAACCTTGCAGGATATAAACTGCTGCTACTTTATCAATAACATTCTTCCTGTTTTTTCTTTTGACACTGCCTTCAATAAGAACCTTTGTAACAGCAACCGTTGACAGTCTTTCATCCCATGTAGCAACAGGTATATTTAGTTTACCCCGCAACCTTTTAACAAAATTTAATACCTTCTCTGCCTGCTGTCCTATTGTCCCGTTCATATTCACAGGAAGCCCGACAACAATCTCCTCTACAGAATTTTCCTCTGCAAATTTTGCAATCTCCTCAATGTCCCTATTTATTCCAATTCTTTGTATGACCTTTACACCATGGGCAGATATTTCCAGTTCATCACTTACTGCAATGCCTATTGTTTTACTGCCTAAATCAATGCCCATGATTTTCATTTTAACATCCCGGACAATTACCTGCCTTGTCTGCCTGTATCCCTGTTTCTGTCAATCCATCGCACCACTGCGTTACCTCACTTGTTACAATCTCCCTTTTACCAAAAAGATAGCCATACCACTTGTAAAGAGAATCCATGAGGGCTATAACAGCAAGGACTGCCATGGTTGCCACAAGGACAGCGTCCAGTTTAAAGGTAAATGCCTCATGAGGTGTA
This sequence comes from Deltaproteobacteria bacterium, assembly GCA_016223005.1. NCBI lineage: Bacteria > Pseudomonadati > Myxococcota > Myxococcia > Deltaproteobacteria bacterium. The sequence goes on from JACRPW010000020.1 coordinate 14,794, forward strand.
TTTGCGGCTAAAGACTTTCCCATGAACATAAAAAATAGTTTGTATGATGCGGTAAGGGTTGTGGTGAACATAAAGACCATTGGTATAAAGGTTACCCATGCATACCTTACTTTTTTCATCTTTATTATAACAGTTGTTCCAACGCAGAACGCTATTGCAGCAAGGAGTTGGTTTGCAACACCGAACATTGGCCATATAGTTGAGATGCTCCCTGAATATATAAGGTAACCCCATGCACCTGCCACAAGGAAACTTGTTATAACTGTCCCTGTCATCCAGTCGTGTTTCCCCAATGGTTTATATACATAACTCCCAAGTTCCTGAAGTATAAACCTTGCAACCCTTGTGCCTGTATCAACTGTTGTTAAGATAAATAGCGCCTCAAACATAAGGGCAAAGTTATACCAATACGGCATAAGTGAACCCATGCCGGGCAGACTTGAAAAAATGGACGCCATTCCGACTGCAAGCGATACTGCACCGCCGGGTCTTCCTGCCACATCTGTGCCGACTGCCTGAGACAATTCTGATATTCGGCTTACAGGAAAACCAATTTCTGCAAGTTTATCAAACGGGAGTTTTGTGTTTATTGCAAAATAGTCGCCTGGTATAAGTATTGTTGCTGCTATTACAGCAATGACAGCAACAAACCCCTCAGCAAGCATTGCACCGAAACCTATCATTTTTATCTCGGCTTCACTTTCAATCATCTTTGGGGTTGTGCCTGATGAAACAAGTGAGTGAAAGCCTGATATGGCGCCGCAGGCAATGGTTATAAACATAAATGGAAATAGTGTGCCGGGGATTACAGGTCCTCCTCCGCCAACAAATTTTGTAACCTTAGGCATCTGAATATCAGGGGCAATAAGCATGACACCTGCTGCAAGGAGTATTACTGTCCCGATTTTCATATATGTTGACAAATAGTCCCTTGGACAAAGGAGCATCCATACAGGAAGGACAGAGGCAACAAAGCCATAGAGCGCCATAAGGATAACAAGGGTGTTTCTCTCCAGATTAAAATAAGGGTCAAATAGCGAGCCGGGGATATAACCGCCAAGAAACACTGCCAAAAGGAGCAGAACTACACCAACAGCACTTACCTCTGCCACCTTACCGAGTCTTATTTTATAAAGGTAAAACCCCATAAATAGCGCAATCGGTATTGTTGCTGCAATCGTGAATGTTCCCCATGAACTGTGAAACAGGGCATTTACAACAGCAAGCCCAAGCCCTGCAAGGGCAACAATAATTATAAAAAGTATTGCTATTGCTGCTGTTATACCTGCAACAGGACCAACCTCATCCTTTGCAATCTGGGCAAGAGACCTGCCGTTTCTGCGGACTGACGCAGCAAGGATTACCGTATCATGCACAGCGCCGCCGATTGCAGCGCCAATTAAAATCCATAAAAACCCGGGAAGATAGCCAAACTGTGCCGCAAGCACAGGACCAATAAGCGGTCCAGCGCCTGCTATTGCTGCAAAGTGATGCCCGAACAAAACCCACTTGTGCGTTGGATGATAATCCCTGCCGTCTTTTAATCTCTTTGAAGGCACAAGTCTTTTTTCGTCAAGGCTCAAAACCTTTGCACAGAGGAATGAGCCATAAAGCCGATAAGAGACTATGAAAAAACAGCCAGCAGCAACTATAAACCACAAGGCATTGACCTTTTCTTGAGGCTCAAAAATCTGAGTAACAACAGCAAGTGCAAATGCCCCGATTATGGCAAGTAAGATTAGGATTATATTTGAGGTCCTCATAATACTACCTCCTTGAAAATATGTAGAAAATCAAACTCAAGATTATACTTATTATAATTGATGTGGCAATAGGAAAGCAGAATGTAAAGTTATCTTTTTTGATTATTATATCACCGGGCAGCCTGCCGAGCCAAATAAACCTTTGCCCAAATATAAAGATTAAACCAATAACTGCTAAAATCAAACCTGATATTACGAGGAGTTTGCCGAGGTTTTCCATATGAGGTTTCTATACTATCTGTCTGCAATTAGTAACGACTGGAGGTTTCCCCAAAAATCAATGTCTATTTTTGGGAGGTATACATTTTATATATACTATGATAATAAAGCCGTATCAATAGATTTTTGTAAGGATTTTAAATGCCATTAAAAATCTACAACTCCCTAACAAATCAAAAAGAGGACTTTAAGCCTCTTAAACACAATGAAGTTACAATGTATGTTTGTGGTCCTACTGTTTATGATTTAAGCCATATTGGGCATGCAAGGAGTCAGGTTGCATTTGATGTAATATACCGCCATCTGAAATATAAGGGCTTTAAAGTAAAATATACAAGAAATTATACAGACATTGATGACAAAATCATAAACAGGGCAAATAAAGACGATGTAGACTGGAAGGAGATTGCGGAGAGATATATTAAGGCGTTTGATGAAGATATGGGCGCGCTCGGCATTGAACTCCCAACCCATTGTCCAAAGGCAACAGAAACCATAAAAGAAATCATTCAGGTAATCCAAACATTGATAGATAAAGGCTTTGCGTATGTGATTGATGGAGATGTTTATTATTCTGTGAGGAAATTTAAGGACTACGGCAAACTCTCTAAAAAGAATATTGAGGAACTTGAGGCAGGGGCAAGGGTTGAAGTGGATGAGAGGAAGAGTGACCCGCTTGATTTTGCATTATGGAAGGCAAGCAAGCCTCATGAACCTTCATGGGATAGTCCGTGGGGAAAAGGTCGTCCCGGCTGGCACATAGAATGCACTGCAATGAGCCAGAAATTTTTGGGTGAACGGCGGAGGAAGAGACTTGATATTCCCGCACCATGAAAATGAGATTGCACAGGGCGAGGCTGCATCAGGAAAGCCATTTGTCCGCTATTGGCTTCACAACGGCTTTGTAAATATTGAAAAAGAGAAGATGAGCAAGTCCCTTGGAAATATACTGACAATAAATGAGGTTTTAAAAAATTACTCTGGTGAGGTTGTAAGGCTGTTTTTGCTTTCAAGTCATTACAGGTCTCCGATAGATTATTCGCAGGAATCATTAAAACATACAGACGCAGAACTGGATAGGTTTTATACTACGGTGGAAAGGATGGAGGATTACAGGGGGCAAGGGGTGAAAAGCGTGCTTTTCACGGGCAAGGGGCAAGGAAATGAACTGGAAAAAGAAACATACGAAAAGGTTTCAAATCTAGTTGCAAGTTTTGAAAATGCGATGGACGATGACTTTAATACCGCCCTTGCAATAGGAAGTGTTTTTGAGGTGATACGGATATTAAACAAACTTATGGACACGGAAGTTTCTTCAAAATCCATACAAATCCTTTCTGATGCCAGAAAATCTTTTGAAAATATTGGCAGTGTTTTAGGTGTTTTCAATAAGACATCGCAGGAATATTTTCAAGAAAAGAAATCCCGCAGTCAGATTCCAGAAGATGAGATAGAAAGACTCATTACCCAAAGAACAGAGGCAAGAAAAAACAGGGATTTTAAAAAGGCTGATGAGATAAGGAAGGGACTAGAGGAAAAAGGCATTCTGCTTGAGGATACTCCAAAGGGGACAGTATGGAGGGTGAGGTAATTCCGAATTATATGCAGAGGATTTTGAACTTACAAAATGGCTGATTATCAAAAGGTGCAAATGAACTATTGATATGAAAAATTCATGCATTATCTGGAATAAACTCTTTAGATTTTTCAATCCTTGAGATGGTCTTTTCCCTGCCGAGAACCTCTATTATCTCAAATATGCCGGGGCTTACTGTTTTGCCAGTAAGTAGAACACGAACAGGCTGTGCCAATTTGCCAAGTTTTAACCCTGTTTCGTCAAGGAGTTCCTGAAATGCCTTTTGGATGTTATCATGGGAGAATGGCTCTGTGCCTTTCAGTTTGTCTATCAGTTTCTGCAAGATGTCTTTTATATCAGGTGTCAAAAACTTTTTTGCTGAATTTTCATCGTAAACAACATCATCTTTGAAGTAAAACTCTCCGCCTTCTGCCATCTCTAGTAATGTTTTGCTCCTTTCCTGTAAGGTCTGGACAGCCATTTTTAGTTTTTCATCATCCTGAACCTTTAATCCCTTTGCCTCAAAAAAAGGTCTTAAAAGTTTTGCAATCTCTTCTGGTTTTGCCTCTTTTATATAATGGGCATTAAGCCATAGGAGTTTTTCAGGATTGAATACGCCTGATGACTTGCCCACATTTTCCAGCGAAAATTTTTTTATAAGTTCTGCCATTAAAAATATCTCTTCATCACCATGAGACCAGCCAAGCCTTGCGAGATAGTTTACAAGGGCATGAGGCAGATACCCCATATCTTTATAAGCCATCACAGATGTAGCGCCATGCCTCTTTGACAGTCTTGTTTTATCAGAGCCAAGAATCATCGGAACATGGGCAAATTCAGGCACAGGATAATTAAATGCCTGATACATTAAAATCTGCTTTGGCGTATTGTTCAGGTGATCATCGCCCCTTATCACATGGGTAATCCCCATTGTCGCATCATCAACAACAACACAGAGATTGTATGTTGGTGTAGAGTCGCTTCTTAAAATTATCAAATCATCCATCTCACTGTTTTCAAATCTTGTAACCCCTTTTATATGGTCTTGGACAATGGTGGCGCCTGTTTGAGGTGATTTAAACCTCACAGCAAAAGGCTTATCCTTATCACCTTCACCTTTGCACCTGCCGTCATATCTTGGAGGTCTGCCTTGTTTTAATGCCTCCTGTCTTCTTTTTTCAAGTTCCTCTGGTGCGCAGTAACACTTGTAGGCATTACCATCTTTTAAAAGTTTGTAGGCATGCTCCCTGTAAAGAGCAAATCTCTGACTTTGAAAAAATGGTCCTTCATCATACCTAAGACCAAGCCATTCCATTGCATCAAGGATTGCCTTTGTTGACTCATCTGTTGAACGGGCAACATCAGTATCCTCAATCCTTAAGATAAATTTACCTTTATGCTGTTTGGCAAAAAGGTAATTAAAAAGCGCTGTCCTTGCCCCGCCTATGTGAAGATAACCTGTGGGCGATGGCGCAAAACGGGTGCGTATTTCCTGCATTTCATCTCCTTACCTGAAAATTCTTTCTTATAAATCCCTGTTTAACTATTTGATTGTTTTATCCCTGTAATGCAAGCCACCCCGATAAGAACAAGCCCTGCAATAATAGCAATTTCTCCTATGAGGGTAAAATCATACGCCCATCTCATACCAAATACACCTCCAAGATAAAGCATTCCTGAATGGAAAATAGTGCCTATCAGGAACAAGATGCTTAAAAGCGCCTTGAAATTAGATGGTATAGCGAGGGTAAGCAGTATAAAGCCTGCAATGATATTGAGCAGCGCCTCCAGATTGCCGTGTGAGTGCGCACCCCTTCCAGATGGTTTTTGTGTTTTCAGGTAATCAAATATGCTGACAACAGCAGGGGCAATAAGTTTATCAGGGTTGTCAACCCCCTTGAAATCGTTTTGTACACCCTCCCGCACCTTTGCCACTATCTGTGAGGTCTCATTTAGATTTTTCATATTACTGCCAAGATGGGGAACTAACAGGGTTGGTCCAAGGACAGCAGTTAATGCAAGATAGAAAAAACCGAATATGATGTTGATTTTACCATTCATAATGTCCTCCTTTTGATTTTAAATTTGTTTACCTCTACGGTCAATCCCCCTTCTCACCCATCACCCCCTTTATGAGATAATTCTCTTGCGGCAGTAAGTTTCTGCCATTCTTCCTCTTTAAATGTCTTGCTGCCATGGACCATTGCAGAAATAAGACCATGTCTTTCTACCAATTCGTGGATAAATACAGCAAACAGATGGGCAACGACATAGAAAACCATAAAATAGTAAAATGCGTCATGCCATATCAGTAAAGGAGATTTATTCCTTAATTCATCTGGCAAGTCAAGTATAACCACACCTGTAATTACCTGGCCACATGCCGCCAGAAAGAAGAAGATGTATAATAAAAACCTTCCTTTGTGCTGAAGTCAGCGGCAGGAGGTCTCGCCACTTTGCAGATGGCGGACCTATAAAAAGCCATAGTATGCGTGTGAAAACCCCTGCTGCAAACATATATCCCGATATACTGTGGATATTGACCAGATTATCCCTTATACCGCCGTGTATTTCACTGCCGAATATCAGTATAATGCTGCCTGTAATAATCTGCGAAAAAAGTGTTATTGCATTCCACCAGTGAAGCACCCTTACTATCGGATCCCAGACAGTGTATAAAAAATAAGGTTTTTCTTGATAACTATTTTCCATCTCATCGCCGATTTTCGCTTCTTAACTCAACCCATTCCACACCCAGACTATTTAACTGAACTGCCGTTTATTTGTTTCTGATAATTTGTCAGCAATAAAAACCTTGCTGTCCCTTGCTATAACTGCATCAGCACTTTCAGGGTTACATTTCCCCATTAGTTTAACCTCGCATTTTTATACCAACTATTTTGTCGTCAGATGTCGTATCTAAATTCACACCTTCAGAAATCTCTTAAATCTTCGCCAGCCTTTTAGCATGGCATGAAAATTCTATCTTCATTAGATATTACCCTTCTAAATTATACCTTTATACTTATTCTATATTTAGCGAGAACATACAATGAAAATACAAGAAAATCAAGAAATTTACCCCAAAATGTTCCGTAAAAATCAAAAGTAGACATCAGGGATAAATCAGAGATGATATTCACGGAGAACTTCTGTGCTCCAAAATGCATAGAATCCTATATTTCTGCGAAAAACCAAGTAAACTCCAGTTCTAAATTGGCTTGACACGCAGTAATAATTCGTTGACTTTGCTTAATATTTCAAATAGCATGTATTTGCCATGCACCACTAGCAGGCAGGTGAAAAAAGTATGTATCTCTTCAAATATGCTTGATGCTTTTTTAAACCATATCCTGATAGAAAGAGGGCTTTCTAAAAACACAGTTGAATCATATGGAAGAGACCTGAAAAGATTTTTAGAATTTCTGGAGGGGAATAATATCTCTATCTCTTCAGCCGCACCTGCTCACATTATAACCTTTCTTTCAAACCTGAGGGAAAGAGGACTCTCTGCAAGATCATATACAAGAAACCTTGTAGTAATAAGGGTATTTTATAAATATCTTCTCAGTGAAAAGATAGTCTCTTCTGTGCCGACTGCCAATATAGAACTTCCTGGATTTTCAAGAAGACTTCCTGAAGTCCTCTCATTTGCTGATGTTGAAAAACTTCTGAACGCACCTGATATATCAAAACCCAGTGGAGTCAGGGATAAGACAATGCTGGAACTTTTGTATGCAACAGGTGTAAGGGTTTCTGAACTTGTGTCCCTTGGAACTAATGATATAAATATGCAGGTGGGCTATATAATTGCATTTGGCAAGGGTTCAAAGCAGAGGATGATTCCTATAGGAGAATTGGCAATGATATGGATAAAAGAATATGTTGATGAAGCAAGACCGCTTATCATAAAAAATAGGCAGTCTCAATATATTTTTATAACCACCAGAGGCACAAAGATGACAAGGCAGTGCTTCTGGAATATAATAAAAAAATATGCCCTTATAAGCGGCATAGACAGGGATAAGGTGAAACCACATATACTTCGGCATTCCTTTGCAACGCACCTTCTTGAAAGGGGCGCGGATTTACGGGCTGTCCAGACTATGCTTGGACACAGTGACATATCCACAACCCAGATATATACACACATAAACACTGCAAGATTAAAGGAGATACATAAAAAGTTTCATCCAAGGGGATGATTTGCAGATAATGACCCATATGATAGAAGATATACTGCAATAATGGATAGACTTATTTAGGGGGTTGTTAATGGTAGAATCTTTATTAGTAATACTGATATTTTTGGTTATAGTGGCTGTTGTTCTCTTGATTGTGATGCTAACACGAAGTCCAGTTTTAAGATTATTACAGATTGAAAACCAGATAGCATCCTTTGAGAGAAATCAGGAGAGGATAGAAAAAACCTTAAAGGAGGAGATGGCTCAAAACAGGGATGAGGGAAGATGCGAATCAAAACAGATGAGAGAAGAGGTTGGCACCTCTTTAAAATCCTTTAATGAATCCCTTTTAAATCAGATGAAGACCGTGGGTGACCTGCAAAGGAATCAGTTAGATAGTTTTTCAAAGCAACTGGTTAATTTGACGAGGTTTAATGAGCAAAGATTAGAGAAAATGCGGGAAACCATAGAAGAACGATTAAGACATCTTCAGGAAGACAATACTAAAAAATTAGAGCAGATGCGGGAAACTGTTGATGAAAAACTCCACACAACACTGGAAAAGCGATTAGGAGAGTCCTTTAAACTTGTAAGCGACAGACTTGAAATGGTCCATAAAGGGCTGGGTGAGATGCAATCTCTGGCATCCAGTGTGGGAGACCTGAAAAAAGTGTTATCTAATGTCAAGGCAAGGGGCATACTCGGGGAGATTCAACTCGGCGCCATTTTGGAACAGATTCTTACGATAGACCAATATGCCAAGAATGTTGCAACAAAAAAGGGGAGCAGTGAAAGGGTAGAATATGCCATAAAACTGCCCGGTCGTGATGACCAAGGTACTACAATATGGCTTCCAATAGATGCAAAATTTTATGAGGCAGACTATCAAAGGCTTTTAGAGGCATATGAGCACGGCGACCACTCACTCGTAGAAGATGCAGCAAAACAATTGGAGACTAAAATTAAAAACAGTGCAAAGGAAATCAGAGATAAATACCTTGACCCTCCCAATACTACGGACTTTGGAATCATGTTCTTACCTGTAGAAGGCTTATACGCAGAGGTCTTACGGAGGCATGGTTTTTTTGAATTACTGCAGAGAGATTATAAAGTTACTGTTACAGGGCCAACAACCCTTTCAGCATTTTTAAACAGCCTCCAGATGGGTTTCAGGACACTTACGATAGAGAAACGGTCAAGTGAGGTATGGGCATTACTGGGAGCAGTCAAAACAGAATTTGGCAAGTTTGGCACTATCCTTGAGAAGACTCATAAAAAACTGCAGGAGGCAAGCAACACTATAGAAGATGCAGCAAGGAAATCCCGAACTATTGAAAGGAGATTAAAAGAGGTGCAGGAACTCCCTTCAAGTGATGCCGCTGCCTTAATAGGAGATACAGAAGATTTGAATAGCGGGGATGGCAATTAACCCGAAAAATGCAGTTGCATTTTTCGGGTTAAAGAATTTGGTCGAATTATGTGGATAATTCGCAACGATTTTTATTGGCTCCCGGGGAGGGATTTGAACCCCCGACCCAGTGGTTAACAGCCACTTGCTCTGCCGGCTGAGCTACCCGGGAATATAGCAGCAATCAATAGGTTTAAAATATTATAAAATTTTATAGCATTGTGTCAAGTCTTTTGACGGCATGGTAAGGACAAATTTTTCCTTGAAAACATAATGTCTCTTTGTTAAGTTTTAATTATGAACAACAAACATTCGCTGATGCCATTTGACGATGCCCTTGCTGCAAGTAATCTTTATCCCCTGACATCAACAGGGATAAGCATATTTCAGATAAATCTCGGGAAACTATGCAATCAGTTGTGCAGCCACTGTCATGTTGAAGCAGGACCTGACAGAAAAGAAACAATGCGAAAAGAGACAATGGAGGCATGTCTTAACGCACTTGAAAAGACTGATATACCAACCATTGACATAACAGGCGGCGCACCCGAACTAAATCCACATATCAGGTGGTTTGTAAGGGAATTAAAAAAGAGATGCCGCCATATAATAGTCCGCTCAAACCTGACGGTCTTAAGACAAACACAATGCAATGACCTCCCTGATTTCTTTGCAGAAAATAAAGTAGAGATTATAGCCTCTCTTCCATGCTATCTTGAACAAAATGTGGATAGGCAAAGGGGAAGCGGTGTTTTCAAAAAATCAATAGAGATGTTAAAGAGGTTAAATGGCATTGGTTACGGCAAGGAGGGTTCTAGTCTTATATTAAATCTTGTATATAATCCTGGCGGGGCATTTCTTCCGCCTTCTCAATCGCTTCTTGAAGCGGATTACAAAAAGGAATTGCTCGAAGGATATGGGGTTACTTTTAACAGCCTTTACACTATCATAAATATGCCATTAGGCAGATTTTTGAAAAAAGTGAATGACACTGATTACAATACATATATTGAGAAATTAGTCTCAAATTACAATCCTGATGCTGCAAGTAAAGTGATGTGCAGGCACACTCTGTCAATGGGATGGGATGGCTCTCTTTATGACTGTGATTTTAATCAGATGCTTGAAATGATGGTAAATCATAGCGCGCCTTCAAATATAAAAGAGTTTGATTTTCATAGGCTCCATAAAAGGCAGATTGTAACAGGGCTGCACTGCTACGGCTGCACTGCAGGCACAGGTTCAAGCTGCACAGGAGTTGTTGTATGACAAAAAGAACGTATGAATCTGTAAAAGGATTTTATGCTGCCGCTGCCGCCAAGCCAAAACCTGAACTGTGCTGCCCAATAGCATACAGCGCAGACGATATATCCCATATACCGCAGGATGCCATTGAAATATCTTATGGCTGCGGAAGTCCTGTGTCCCTTGCCGTTATAAAAGAGGGCGAGGTTTTGCTGGATTTGGGTTCAGGCGGAGGGATAGACTGTTTTATCGCTGCAAAATATGTCGGCAAAAACGGCGGGGTAATCGGCATAGACATGACAGATGAGATGCTGAACAAGGCAAAAAAGAATTCAAAAACTGTTGCCAAAAATCTTGGATATGATGTTGTTGAATTCAAAAAAGGATTTCTTGAAAGTGTCCCTGTCCCTGAAAATACTATTGATGTTGTTACATCAAACTGTGTTGTAAACCTTTCGCCTGACAAGAAGAAGGTATTTAACGAAATCTACCGCATATTGAAAGACAATGGAAGGTTTTGCATATCAGACATTGTCTCTGACAAAGATGTGCCTCTTGACATGCAGGTTGACAACCAACTTTGGGGCGAATGCATATCAGGGGCATTAAGAGAAGATGAATTTATATCTATTGCAAAAGAGGCTGGTTTTTATGGACTTGAGATAATAAAGAGATATTTATACAAAGACACTGGCAGTATAAAATTCTATGCAATTACTGTGAGCGGCTATAAGTTTAAAAAATACCCGGTTAGAAAAGAAGAGGAAAAGGTTTGCGGAACAGCCTGCTGTTAGGTTTATATAAAATGTCAGATGCACACGGATAACGGTTTTTTAATGGACATCCACAAACAGAAAATCTTGATTTTAGACTTTGGCTCTCAATACACGCAGTTGATTGCACGTCGCGTGAGGGAGCAGAAGGTCTATTGCGAAATCCATCCATTCAATATAGGTCTGGCTCAAATCAAGCTATTTAACCCTAAAGGGATAATACTTTCGGGTGGTCCGTCCAGCGTATATGATAAAGATGCGCCGAGCATTTCAAAAGAGGTGTTTGGATTAAACATACCGATTCTTGGTATATGCTATGGAATGCAAATAACTGCGCACATTTTAGGCGGCAAGGTAGAGAAATCATCACATAGGGAATACGGCAGCGCAGAGTTAGTGATTGACGATGATACTAACCTGTTTTCACGCATCACGCCCCCGATACAAACATTCGAGGGCAGGCATCACGCATCACGCATCACGCAGGTATGGATGAGTCATGGCGATAGGGTTAAAAAAATGCCGAGGGGTTTCAAAGCCATTGCCCACAGCAAAAATTCTCCGATTTGTGCAATGAAAGATGAATATAGAAAAATCTACGGAGTTCAGTTTCACCCTGAAGTTGTGCATACACCCAAAGGCAAGGAAATCATAAAAAACTTTTTGTTCAAAATATGCGGATGCAAACCTGTCTGGACAATGAAATCATTTATAGACGGCGCTGTGCATGAAATACGAGAAAAAGTCGGCGATAGCGGCATTGTCTGCGGATTAAGCGGAGGCGTTGATTCAGCAGTAACAGCAGTTTTAATTCATAAGGCAATAGGCGGGCAATTAACCTGCATATTTGTTGATAATGGACTTTTGCGCAAAGACGAGACAAAAAAAGTTGAGACAGTTTTTAGAAAACACTTTCACATAAATTTAATCTGTATTGACGCCAGTAAAAGATTTTTAAATAAATTAAAAGGCATTGAAGACCCTGAAAAAAAGCGGAAAATAATCGGCAATGAATTTATAAGGGTATTTGAGGATGAGGCGTCAAAAATAAAAAAGGGGCAAGGGGCAAGGGGCAAGGGGCAAGAGGTGGGTTTTCTTGCGCAAGGGACATTATACCCTGATGTAATTGAGAGCGTTTCATTTAAAGGACCATCAGCAACAATAAAAAGCCACCACAATGTAGGCGGCTTATTGAAAAATATGAAACTAAAATTGGTTGAGCCGCTTCGGGAATTATTCAAAGATGAGGTAAGGGTTTTGGGCAGGGAACTAGGCATGCCAGAGGAAGTCATAAACCGCCATCCATTCCCTGGACCGGGACTTGCCATAAGGATTTTAGGCGAGGTTACAGATGAAAGGTGCAATATATTAAGAAATGCCGATGCAATAGTTTTAGAGGAAATCAAAAATGCAGGACTCTATACAAAAATCTGGCAGGCATTTGCGGTTTTACTGCCAATCAAAACAGTCGGCGTTATGGGCGATGAGAGGACTTATGAAAATGTTCTGGCAGTAAGGGCTGTAGAAAGCGTTGACGGCATGACAGCGGACTGGGTAAAACTTCCTTATGACTTAATGGCAAGGCTTTCATCCAGAATAATAAACGAGGTGCGCGGCATAAACCGTGTTGTCTATGACATAAGCAGCAAGCCGCCTAGCACAATTGAGTGGGAGTAGAGAATTGACGCTGAAAAATGCCCCGACCCATTGCTCCGCAATGGGTGCCCCGTTTGTTGTCGCTTCGGCTTCTGCGCTCAACATACTACATTACCAATTCTTCTGCATCTATCAATTCTTTTCCACATTCATGACAATAAAGTTTTATTTCTTCTTCTGTGAATGGCGCTTGAATAAGTTGTAATCTTCCTTCAACGATTTGATAAACATCATAGCGGTTGGGTTTTGATACAAATTCATCGCAACCGCATTTATTGCAATTAAGGTTTTTCACATTATTTTTCAATTATTTCGTAGCGACTGCTTTTTGTCAAGCAAATGCTGTTGTAGTCGTTGATGTCTTTGAATTCATACTGCCAAAGAGAATAAAAATTGCCACGCCTTTCAAAAAACAATGTCTTGACAGTTTTCTTTGTGTGGTACGACCATTGTCGGAAAGGATAAAATAATTGACGAATGATCGTGTTGTCAGTTTGGCTGTTTTTTGCTTCAATTAATGCAACTTGATTTTTTCCTTCGTAACCAGCGTCCACTTCTGTTTGCACACTCTCTACCTTGATGGTTTGTTTTCCAACATTGAAAGAAAATTTGGGAGTATATTTTCTTCCTCTGATTGTTAAAACGAGTGTATCGTCTTCTAAAAAAGTCCGAACAAGACTTGCCGCATAAGCAAAATCTAAATGTTGCATCTCTGAATTTCCTACCTGAGAAGTATCAAGCAGGAAATCAAGTTTTGAAGTATAAATCTTTGCGGAAGTTTCTATGAGTGGAATGTCAATATATCCTTCGCCTTTGACAATTGCGTAATATCCGTTTTTGGTCGGAAGTAAAAATACTCCGCTGTCAATAAAAACTTGAGGTCTATCTTCTCTACTGTCTTGCTTGCAAAGAATACGAACTTCTTTTTCGTTTGTCTTTTTGAAATGTGCCGTTGCTTGTTTTATTTGTTCAGCAGAGATGAGAAACAGCTCTTTGTCAAAATTATGTTGTTGAATTTTGTAAGCATTAAAAATTGCTTATCAATTCCTTTAAATCAGAAATCGAGTATTCTTCAATGATATTCTCATTCAGGATAACTTTCAAGTTTGAACCATCCCAATCTAATTCATCAAAAGGCTCAATAGTAGTTTTGAAAAATGAATAAATCTTATCGTATTGTTCTTGTAAATTCATCATTATAAAGTTCCTATTGATGCCAACTCAAATGATTTCGTATGAAGGTTAGAAACAAAATCATAATCAAGAAATTTAATTCTTTCTTTAATTTCTTTAAATGCTACGTATTGCATTTTACTTTCAAATTCTCTTTTTCTTTCAGTCGCACTTACAATGTAAAAGTTTGAAAAGAAATCTTGGAGGTCATTAAATTTTAAAAGAGAGTTTTGAATATCGGTTGAATGTTCAACTTCAAAAAAAGAATAAGGCATTTTTCTTTCATTAAACCAAATGACATCAATTGTTTTAGCTCTACCAATAATTTCTGGATAAGAAAATTCAAGCATAGTATCAATCTTTGAAATTGAGCCAAGAGATTTTTCAAGAAATAATTTGTTTTTATCTTGTGGTGGAATATATGTTTTATATCCTTTTAAGTTGCCAATCTCAATAAGCAACCCTTGATAATAGGAGTGATTAAATTTTTCTTCATTTTTTTTAGAACCATCTTGAATTCGAAATCTCTTTAAAACTTCTTTTTCAAATTCTTTTAAAGCCCAAAGTCCTGGTTTTATTCTAAAGAAATATTTTTCATCTTGAACTATTCTTCTTATTGA
>JACRPW010000021.1 GCA_016223005.1 Deltaproteobacteria bacterium
TGTTGGCATTATAAATAAAGATGGCAAAAGGATTAGCGGAGGTATCACAGCAAAGGCCCTCTGCCTTATGAATGACAGGGGTAATGGACTTGGTGCAGGTTATGCGGCATACGGTATCTATCCTGAATATAAGGATTTATATGCCTTCCACATAATGTATGATGAACCTTCATCAAAGACCGACGCAGAGGAATTTATCAAAAGGAATTATCATATAGAGAAAAAGGAGTCTATCCCCGCTGCCCAAGTAGAGGGTATTAAAATATCACCAATTCTATGGCGATATTTTGTAAAACCCCTTGCTGAAAGACCTGAAAGAGAAACCGCTGGTCTTCCGGATGATGATTTTGTTGTCAGGACTGTTATGAAGATTAACTCTGAGATAAATGGAGCCTATGTCTTTTCCAGTGGCAAAAATATGGGTGTATTTAAGGGTGTTGGTATGCCCGTGGAGATTGCAAGGTTTTTTAGGATAGATGAATATGAAGGTTATATATGGACAGGTCATACAAGATTTCCTACAAATACACCGGGCTGGTGGGGAGGCGCGCATCCGTTTACACTCCTTGACTGGTCTATTGTCCACAACGGTGAAATTTCATCATACGGAATAAACAAGAGATACCTTGAGATGTATGGATATAAACTTACACTTCTTACAGATACAGAGGTTGTAGCATATCTTTTTGATTTATTAGTGAGAAGACACGGATTGGCTGTAGAGACCGCATGCGCAGCCCTTGCAGCACCTTTCTGGAAGAAGATTGATGCTCTGCCTGATGATGAGAAAAATACAATGACTGCCCTTCGCATGATATACGGCAGTGCACTCATGAACGGGCCATTTTCAATCCTCTTCGGGCACAGCAGGGGGCTTGTTGGGTTTAATGACAGGATAAAACTGCGGCCCCTTGTTGCAGCAACAAAGGGAAAGACTGTTTATATGGCAAGTGAGGAGTCTTCAATAAGGGAGATATGTCCGAATCCTGAACAGGTCTGGGCACCAAAGGCAGGGGAGCCTGTGATTGTGGAGTTGGAAAAATAGAATCAAGGCTAAAGCCTTGAGTTACATGTAACTGAAACCTTCAGGTTTGGGCTGTGGAGGTTTACAGTGTTTAAAAGTCTGGCAGTGCCGGGTGGAGTGTTTATTCATGGGGTGGAGATAATGTCCTTATTGATACATTCAAGTGTGTCAAGTGCTTAAGATGTTATCACTACTGTCCTGAAGAGGCAATCACCATAGAGGATAATCCTGTCCGATATAGGAATAATGCAAACTGGGGTTTTTATCAGATAAGAAATATCAAGAGGCAGGCTGATACAGGGGGTATCCCACTTACAGGCATGGGAAGTGATCTGCCTTATCCTGTCCTGTTTGACCATCTCTTGATAGATGCATGTCAGGTTACAAATCCTTCTATTGACCCGCTCCGTGAACCTATGGAACTCAGGACATACCTTGGTAAAAAACCTGCAAAACTTGAGTTTGAAAATGGGCCTGATGGCAAGCCGAAACTCAAGACAAAGATGCCGCCGCAAATCAAACTTGAGATGCCGTTTATATTCGCACCAATGTCCTATGGTTCAATAAGTTTAAATGCGCAGAAGACCCTTGCGATTGCTGCAAAGGAACTTGGGATTGTGATGAATACAGGCGAAGGCGGCTTGCATGAGGATATATATCCGTATCGCAGTAATGTGATTGTTCAGGTTGCATCAGGGAGGTTCGGCGTCAATCCTGATTATCTGAACGCAGGTGTTGCTGTTGAAATCAAAATCGGACAGGGTGCAAAACCCGGCATAGGCGGACACCTGCCCGGAGAAAAGATACCCCTTGATATAGCAAAGACAAGGATGATACCTGTTGGGACAGATGCAATATCACCTGCGCCGCAGCATGATATTTATTCTATAGAAGATTTAAGGCAGTTAATATTTGCATTAAAAGAGGCAACCAATTATACGAAGCCTGTGTCTGTAAAGATTGCTGCGGTCCACAATGTCGCTGCCATAGCCAGCGGTATTGTCCGGGCAGGCGCTGATATAGTTTATATTGACGGATTCAGGGGAGGCACAGGCGCAGCGCCTATAATTATCCGCGATCATCTCGGCATACCTATTGAACATGCCCTTGCAGCAGTTGATGAGAGGTTAAGGCAGGAAGGCATAAGGAATGAGGCATCTATTATTGCAGCAGGCGGCATAAGGAGCAGCGCTGACGCTGCAAAGGCGATCGCCCTTGGCGCGGATGCAGTTGCCCTTGGCACATCAGCGCTTATAACAATGGGATGCACTGTGTGCGGCAAATGCTATACAGGCAACTGCAGTTGGGGCATAACAACACAGAGACCTGAACTTACAGTTCGGCTTGACCCTGAAATTTATGCAGAAAGACTCATAAATCTGGTTCATGCATGGAGCCATGAACTTAAAGAGATACTCGGCGCCCTTGGTGTAAATGCAATTGAGAGTTTGAGGGGAAGCAGAGAAAGGCTCAGGGGCGTTGGGCTTGACAGCCTGACACTGGATATACTCGGTGTAAAACCAGCAGGAAGGTAAAAGACAATTATGAATTAACAATTACGAATTAAGAATTAAAGGCACTATTCGTAATTGTAGTCAATTCGTAATTCCTAATTTGTAATTATCGTAAGGGGTTATACAACTATGCTTACAATTGATGCAAAAGGGATTTACTACAGGCAATTGAACCAGAGGGTAAGAGAGGCTGTTTCTAATGGTGAGAAGGAAATCCTCCTCAAGAATGTAAATGGACAGTACTATATTGCTGACGGGCTGCGGGGTGAGGCTGCAATTACAATAGAGGGTGTCCCGGGAAATGACCTTGCAGCATTTATGGATGGACCTACACTGATTATAAAGGATAATGCACAGGATAATATAGGAAACACAATGAACAGCGGTAAGGTGATTATTCATGGACATGCAGGCGATGTCCTTGGTTATGGTATGAGGGGCGGGAAACTCCATATCCGAGGCAATGTGGGCTACAGAATCGGGATACACATGAAAGGATATAAAAAACAAATCCCGGTAATTATTGCAGGGGGAACTGCAGGTGATTTTTTTGGTGAATATATGGCTGGCGGTATGTTGATTTTGCTGAATCTGGATAACAGGCATGATATGGTTGGAGATTATGTTGGAACAGGTATGCACGGCGGGACAATATTTGTAAGAGGTGATGTTGACAAAAAACTCTGCGGTGCAGAGGTAAGCATCCTTGAACTAACAGAAGAGGATACTAATACCCTTAAGGCTTATCTTACTGACTATTGTAAAGATTTTAATCTAAATACAGTAGATATTTTGAAATCTAATTTCAAGAAGATTATCCCAACATCTCTGCGTCCTTACGGGAATTTATATGCTTATTGACTTCTTGGAGTAAAATGTGTAATATAGAGGTGAGAAAGGCGATAAGATGGAACTTGATAAATTTGATATCCTTGAGCAAAGGGTTGGCAGATTGATTGAAAGTTACATGTTACTGAAACAAGAAAACAGAAAACTCTTTAAAGAACTTGAAGAAAAAGATAAAGAGTTGTCAAAACTAATGGAAGATTGTGGCAGGATGGATAAAGAAAAAGGGCTCATAAAGGGAAAGGTAGATTCTATACTTGAAAAGATAGAAGGACTTTTGCAGGGTGCATAAGAAATAATGAGGCTAGCGAAATAGTGAGGATAATGTGGGCAATTCTGTTGAGGTAAAATTATTAGAGCAGAGATTGCTGGTAAAAACAGATGAGGATGAAGAATATACTAAAAGGGTAGTTGATCTTGTAGATAATAAGATACATGAAATAAGAGATAATGCAAGGATAGCATCAAAACTTGATGTGGCACTTTTAACAGCAATGAATATAGCAGGTGAATATATAAAAACAAGGGAGAGATTAGAAAAACTGGAGTTGAAAGCAGATAAACTGAGTGAACTGATAGATGCAAAAATCACAAAAACGGTATAGATAATCTCCCCTGCTATGTTCGTGATTAGTGGAATATTCAGAACCAACACCATCAAACAGGGTGCCTTCCCTGACTGACAGATGGCATGCCCGTCTGACGGGAAACCAAAAGCAGTTAATTAAGACACCCACCTATCTAGGATAGGTTCAGATGAATAGACTACTTACACGGCATTGCAGTGGGGGAGATAAGATTTTGCGAAAAGAGGGAATAATAGGTCAGATTTAAAGGGAGTATCGAGAAAGGGTTTTAATTAAAGGATATATCTTCATGCAGTAAGTATGAATAATAAAGTTCAAATGATAAAGTTCAAATGATAAACGAAAAGGTGTTCAGGAAAAGCAGTTGTATCCAAAATAGGTTTCTCCATTTGGAAATATACAGGAGGGCAAAGAGACTGGCACTTTACTCAAGTTTCAAAAATGAGGTTATTACAGATGAAATTATGAAACATACATTTGTCAGTGGCAAGCAGGTATATTTTCCAAAGATTGTTTCAGGACAAAGGAAACTTCAGTTTATAAAGGTAGAAAAAAACGATGACTTCGTAACAGGTTCGTATGATATCCCGGAACCAAAGGGCAGACACGAAATTGCTGATGTCAAGGGATTAGATATTGTTGTTGTTCCGGGTGTGGTATTTGATGTTTATGGAAATAGGCTTGGATATGGCAAGGGCTATTATGACAGGCTTCTGTCAGGTTTAAAAGGGCATATAGCGATTATCGGACTTGCCTTTGATTTTCAGATTGTAAACGAACTGCCTGTGGAAAGGCATGATGTGAATATGGATATGATAATTACAGAAAAGAGGGTAATCAGGTGTTAGGTTTCACTAATTCAGAAAGGAGTAATTAAGATGGGAATATATGTATGGTTAGCAATTGGTTTAGTTCTTGGTATCGCGGTAGGTTATATTATCCGCAGGGTTTTTGCAGAGGCAGGGCTGGAGAGTGCTAATAAACTGGCAGAATCTGTTGTTGAGAAGGCAAAAAAAGAGGCTGAAAATATCAGAAAGGAAGCAGACCTTCAGGCAAAGGACAGACTCTATCATGGCAAGATTGAGTTAGATAACGAAATTAAAGAAAGACGGCAAGAGATTCAAAATCAGGAGAGAAGACTTGCCAGCAAAGAAGAGAACCTTGACAAAAAGATAGAACTTTTTGATAGGAAAGAGATGGAACTCCTGAAGAGAGAAAAAAATACACTACATCAGGAAAAGGCTCTTCAGGAAAAGGAAAAACAATATGTGATGCTTCTGGAAGAAGAGAGGGTTAAACTGGAAAGGATATCAGGTATGTCAGTAGAAGAGGCAAAAAAGGTTCTCATAGAATCAATGGAGGAAGTGGCAAGGCATGATGCAGCAAGACTCATAAAGCAGATTACAGATG
>JACRPW010000022.1 GCA_016223005.1 Deltaproteobacteria bacterium
CAAACTACAGTTAAAAGTTACAAGTTGCAAGTCATAAGTCTTTTCAAACTTTCATCTTGAATCTTGCAACTTTACACTGTAGCGGGTGATGGGGATCGAACCCACGCATCCAGCTTGGAAGGCTGGAGTTCTACCATTGAACTACACCCGCAAAAATACGGTTAAGAGTTATGAGTTTGGAGTTAAGAGTGAAATCTTAAAACCATTATTTTTCTAATAACTCTAAACTCTCAACTCCAAACTTTCCTGGTGGAGAGGGGAGGATTCGAACCCCCGTAGGCAGCGCCAGCAGATTTACAGTCTGCCCCCTTTGGCCACTCGGGTACCCCTCCAAAGTTTATTTATAAACACATTTTATCTACAGTACAGTCATCACCCACAGGTAAAATGCAAGATGTTTTCCTCTGAATTCAATAAGATGACCAGTACCATAGAATAGACTTAATTACCTATATGCAGACAGGTAAAATCAGCATAAACTAAATACTTAACAAAATTTTTTACAATATGCAAGAAAAAAATATAGCATAAAAAATGCCACGAAACTATTTTCTTGATACAACGATTTTTACCACCGATGATGAAAACCGATGATGGTAAAATTTGCTAATTATATTAAATTTATGCTATTATATATAAAAATATCAGAATTATCTCATATTATTGAGGAGGCTTGATGCATATGAAACTTGTAGGAAAAAATAGAGGGGAGATTACAGCCTTATTCTTTTTTGTTTTTATACTACTGCCTTTAACAACTATCTATGCTGAATCAGGGAGGGTTACTGCCTCTGAATTAAAATCTATGATAGAAAAGGGCGGGAAGATTACACTTATAGATGTCAGAACCCCTGAAGAATACAATGAAGAACATATTCCGGGTGCGATAAATCTGCCTGTTGATAAGTTTTACGATATGAGAGATTTCCCACACAAGGACAATGTTGTGCTTTACTGCACTGTGGGTGTAAGAAGCATGCGGGCAAAGAAGATACTTGCTGGAAAGGGCATAAAAGGCATCATTGACCTTGAAGGCGGAATCAACGGATGGATTAAAAACAGCGGTAAGACTGAAAAACCTCAAAAGACTGCAGATGTAAAAAAAAATTCCGATGATGAAATATACAGTGACTATCCTGATACATACATTGTGCCAAAAGGGGTTTGTGAGCAAGGTTTAGAGCCTTCAATGATAATTAAAAAATAAACGGGTTTTATGAATTCAGTATGTCATCTTTGCAAATGTGTTGTTAAAGACAATACATTGTTTTCTGACCTTTCTGATAAACAGATTGAAAGGTTTAAGGATATAATTATATTATCCCTTCACAAGAAAAAGGATGTGATTTTCTGGGAGGGTGACCCGTGCCATGGTTTTCACATTGTCAAATCAGGAAGAATCAAGATAATAAGGACATCAAAGGACGGGAAGGAACAGATTATAAAGATAGCCGAACCAGGCGAGATAATAGGCATGGAGGTATTTTATGATGAGAGGCGGTATACAAATACTGCTGCAGCAATGGATGACTGTGAGTTGTGTTTTATAGAAAAGATGGCATTCTTTAAGATATTGGAAGAATATCCTGTAATATCTAAAAAGATAATTGTTGCCTTGAGCAAGGAACTCAAAACAGCATATGACAAGATAGGTGAAATGGGCTTAAAGACTGCAAGGGAAAAGATGGCTCATCTCTTATCAACCCTTGCTAAAGACTATGGGGTTCCAAAGGACGGCAAGATCAAACTAAATCTAAACCTTTCCCGTCTTGATATAGCGGAGTTACTGGGCATCACTCAGGAAACTTCAATAAGACTTCTTAAAGGTTTTAAAGATGCTGGTATCATAGATATAAAGCGAAAAGAGATTATTATTAAATCCCTCCCAATGCTTGAATCTGTAAGCGAATAATATTCATGGCAGGAGACATATATCAGAAAATCGTGTTTACCTCCTTTAATTCTATCATTGGCAAGATATTTATAGCAGCAACCTCTAAAGGTATTTGCAGGCTTATAATTAACGGTAGTTTAGAGGACTTCAAAAAAGAGTTGAAAGAATCACAAAGACTATCTGTCGTTAGGAATGATGCTGTTATGGAACCTGTTGCAGGTGCCATCAAGCAATATCTTAAAGGGGTCTGTGTTGATTTTATGAAATTTAGAATTTGTCCTCAAGGCTCATCATTTCAAAAAGAGGTCTGGAATGCACTACTAAAAATCCCTTATGGCAGGACAGTTTCATATAAAGATGTTGCACAGATGATAAATAGACCCAATGCATCAAGGGCTGTTGGAAATGTATGCGGCAAAAATCCTATCCCTATTATAATCCCATGCCACAGGGTAATAGCATCAGATAAAGGGCTTGGTGGTTACAGCAGCGGATTAGAAATAAAGAAAAAACTTCTTGAACTGGAATTACTGTCTTGCAGATAAAGGGATAAAATGTAAACCCCGTTAGAATGGCATTTTCTAACGGGGTTTACAATGAACCAACACCATCAAACAACCTATCTATCCAAATCCCGATTTAGAAAACCAAATCGGGATTTATACTACACAAAAATCATTGAGGCTCAAAATATTCAAATATCTTCCCCTCGTAGTTTCTAAGGGTTACCTTACCCTTTGCCTGAGAGATTAGATATGTAGGACCAACAGGTATCTTTCCTCCGCCTCCCGGCGCATCAACAACAAATGTAGGCACTGCATAACCTGTTGTGTGTCCTCTCAGTTTTTCAATTATATTTATTCCAGCAGACACAGGTGTCCTGAAATGCCCTGTGCCAACAGCAAGGTCGCACTGGTATAAGTAATAAGGTCTTACCCTTATGGATAAGAGTTTCTGCACAAGCCTTTTCATTGTGGCAGGTCTGTCGTTTATACCCTTGAGGAGAACAGTCTGGCTTCCGAGTGGTACGCCGGCATCAGCAAGCATTGAACATGCCGCAGTTACTTCAGGTGTTATCTCTTTTGGATGGGTGAAATGGATGCTCATATAAACAGGATGATATTTTTTAAGCATTGCAATAAGTCCATCATCCACCCTCATTGGCAGTGTTACAGGGACTCTGGTGCCAATCCTTATAATATCCAGATGGGAGATGGAATGAAGTTTTTGAAGATAATATTCAAGGTGTTCTGTTTTCAGCATCAATGGGTCGCCGCCGGATATTAGCACATCCCTTATGGTGCGTTTTGACTTGATATACTTAAAAGCCTCTTCAAAACTTTCAATGGACATCGGTGGATGTTCATCGCCCACCATCCTTCGTCTTGTGCAGTAACGACAATACATAGCACACGAATCTGTAACAAGGAGAAGAACCCTGTCAGGATAGCGATGGACAAGACCCGTAACAGGAGAATGGTTATCCTCGCCGCATGGGTCAACCATATCGCAATTTTCTATCCTGAACTCATCTATGAGTGGTATGGATTGCTTTCTTATAGGACAGTCAGGGTCTTCCTTATCTATGAGTGAAAAGAAATATGGCGTTATTGCCATTGCCAGCCTGCCGCCTGACCTTTGGATGCCTTCTTCTTCTTCATGGGTAAGTTTTATAAGAGGCTTTATCTGTTCAAGTGTTGTAATACGGTTTTTGACCTGCCATTGCCATTCATTCCAGAAAGCGGGGTGAGTATCTCTTAAAAGTTCATCTTCAATCGTCAGATTAAGTGCGTTATTACTGGGGGGTTCTGCACTCATTGCAGGCTCTATCATCTTTCCTCCTCTTTTTCTTTTGTTGAGTTCTCTATTTTTATCAGGTCCATCTGCGGGTTGCTCAATTCCTCAGTTGCCTTTTCATACGCTATCTTATATTTAAACCCCTTTTTGAGATACCCCCAGATACATGTAATCCTTTTTACATCTTCCTCGCTGTACTGCCTGAATTCCTTTTCACCTATTACAATCTTTTGAGGGGTGATATAGCCCTTTTGCTCAAGGTAGTAGAGTTTTTGTCTTGGTATATCAATTAGTTTTAAGAGGTCAGGGGTCTTTATGCCCATCAGATTTCCTTATTATTTGCCAATCTAGATATTCACTTATAGTAAATAGTTGCATTACAAAATTAAACTTAACTTTAAAATCAGTTTAAGTATAACATTATTTTTAAACTTGTCAAGTAAAATTTTTGAAATGTCAGTAACACATAAACTGTCCTCATTTGTAGCACATGAATTGTCCTACTTGTGGTTTCCTATAAATTAAGGAGGAGACCATGAGACGGACAGAGATGTTACAGGAGGTTCTGTTGATGAGATTTGAAGAGATATATGGGACATGGACAGAAAGACATCTTATCTGCCTGTGCCGAAGGCAGACAGGCACAGGAAGAAGCGGCAAGGGGAAGATTAGGGCAAAGGAGAAGAAAGAAGCTGCGCGGACATCTATTTGTTGACAACAGAACTTTTTTCAAGAAAAAATAGGGCAAACCCTGATAAGAATCTACCATGGGCTTGCCCTACCTTTGTTTGCTTCGGGATAGAGTTTTTCTCAAAACTCTTCACTCAACACTCTTAACTGCTCTTAATGCCCTTTTCCCATTTCAGGCTTTGGCAGACTCATCCCCTTTGACTCAGGATGCATCTCAAGATGCTTGTCGCCTGTGTATGCATACCTCATGCCTTCTTTGTAGAGGTCAAAGTGCTTTGCACTGTCAGCCTTGGTGTCCCCAAGATTGTCCCCTGACTGCGCACGAGTTACAGTTACAACTGTATCATACCATGATGCGCTTCCGCCGATCGGGTCAGCCATAGCAGGGATGATATAGTTGGGGTTCACACCCTCTGACTTCCACCAGATATTCTTTAAATCCGGGTCATCTCCAGCGCCAAATTGACCTTCTCCGCCCATCTTGTTTGCAGTTGCAAATCTGCCGAACTTGGTTCCAAATGTATTGGATACTGCAATAACCATCGGATGAATCCCCTCTGTAACCCTTACCTTTGTTACTATGTAGCCAACGCCGCTGGTAATCCTGATTAAGTCGCCGTTCTTCACGCCAAGTTTTGCCGCTGTCCCTGCATTAAGCCATGCAGGATTACTGTGAACCATCTCAGTCAGCCACTTGACATTAGGCGTCCTTGACTGGACATGGACATTCCATTTGAATGTTGTAAGTATCATCTGGTCTCCGGAGAGTTTAGATGAGCCATCCATATTCCAGTGCAATGGATTTGCCTTAAACACAGGCAGAGGATTGAATCCATACTTCTTGTATCCTTCTGCATAGATGTTGATTTTCCCATCTCCTGTGCCAAAGCCCGCATACTTTTTACCGCCAACATTCGCCTTGCCATCCGAGGTTTCTTTGTATGGGTCGCCAAATTGGGCTGTAATCGGCTTTCCATCTTTCCCTGCAATTTTGCCTGTTGCAGGGTCAAGTTTTCCATAAATCGGGAATACGCCGTCTTTCTTGAACTTATCCCAATCAAGCCCTTTTACGCCTGCGAACTGCTGTTTTACATAATCCTCGCCATCCTTGAAGTTCCATGACTTCTTCATGCCCTTGCTGCCGTCCGGGTCAATCTTGTGGATGATTTTCTGGAAAACCCCTCTAACCTCTATAGCCTCGCCCAGAGGTTTTATAACAGGCTGTCTAATGCCAACCCATGGCCATGCGCTTGAAGGCATGCTTTCCGGGTCCCACCTTTCAAGATATGAACCATCAGGCAGGATTATATCCATAAGCGCTGTATTCTCATTCATCTGATTTGAGAATGTAACATTGAATTTGAATAGATTCTCATCAGACAGAACCTCTCTCCATACGCTTGCAGCAGGGTATGTATATGCAGGAGCGGTCATATAATTTATATACACGCTGACCTTCTGCTTCCCTTCCTTAATCCAGAAAGGAACAAGATGCGAAACCTTGTGTCCTGCTAATGGATAATCAGGGTGCGAGGAGAGGAAACTTGGCTCGCTCCCGCCTTTTGGTCCATCGCCGGGCTGTCCATAACCCATACCCCTTGGCAGGTTGTATCCGCCTTTTTTCTCCACATTGCCTGTGATGATTGGGAGGAGCATTACGCACCTTTCAGCATATGAGCCGTAGAGGTGTTTTGAAGGTCCTCTGTAGGTATATACTGTTGCCGGCTTTACACTGGCAAATTCTATGGCTATCCTTCTGATGTCTGCCGCAGGAACGCCTGAATACTTCTCAGCCATCTCAGGCGTATACTGCTTCAGATGAGCAGCAAGTTTGTCTGCCGGATAGTTTGTCCAGTTGTTTATAAACTCTGTGTCAGCCAGCCCTTCTGACATAATCACATTTGCCATTGCCAATGCAACTACAGCATCCGTGCCCGGGAATACAGATAACCACTCGTCTGAGCGGCCTGCTGTGTTGGAAAGACGACAGTCAACTGTTACCAGTTTTGCATGTCCCTCTGCCCTTCCTTCTACAACCCTCTGGGCATACGGATTATGGAAGTATGCTGCCTCAAGGATGTTGCTGCCAAAGTTCAGGATATACTTTGTATTGGCAAAGTCAGGTGTTTCAATGTCAGGACCCCATGTATGCTCCATGCCGATTTTCTTTGAGGATTCGCATGTGGATGTATGGTTTATGCCTGTGCTTGTTCCAAGTGTCTTCATAAACCTGCCATATGCGCCGCCGCTTCTGTCCCTGCCCCAATGGACCATAATTTCATTTGGATGACCGCTGTCAATTACCTTTTTTAGATTGGCAGCAACCTCAGAGATAGCCTCATCCCATGAAATCCTCTTATACTGTCCGCTTCCTCTTGGACCTGTCCTCTTTAAAGGATAGAGGATTCTGTCTGGGTCATATACATGTCCTATGCCAGCATTGCCCTTTGCGCAGAGCCTGCCCCTTGTTGAAACATGCTTGTCATTACCTTCCAGTTTCTTTACCCTTCCGTCCTTAATATAGGCAAGACCGCCGTCTTCTATGTTGCACACAAGACAGGTGTAAGGAACCACCTTATCAAAACCGCTCCCCTTGCTTCCTATACCAGCGCCTTTATCAACTGCAACACCTTTGCCGCCGAGCTCTACTTCCATTGCCTCTGTTTCTGAAAACAGACCGCTAACGGCTACAGTTGCGCCAGCAGCAGCGCCTATTTGCATAAATCTTCTTCTGGTTAATTCCATAGATTTTACCTCCTTAATTTTTTAGCAAACTGTCCCTCAAACCTTTAGGTTTGAGTTTTTTTCAAGGCTGAAGCCTTGAGTTACCTAGTTATCTTTTTACTTCCCGCCAAGACTGTTTGTTACCTGATTTATCTTACCAGAAACAAGGTCTTCAGTCTTTACCTGAGCAAAGCCCTCTAATGCGCCTCTGTCAACCAGTCTGCCGTCAAGCCCTATGTAAAATACATATGGGTCGCCGCAGTCATTTGGCGGAGCAGGTCTTGCATCAGATGTCGCTAAAACCCTTGCAACCTCGCTCTTCGGATTATCAGCATCGCCGTAAATTCTTGCCCTTCCAATGCAGGTCTGGGCGCATGCAGGGACAAGTCCTTGGTCAACCCTGTGAGCGCACTGTGTGCATTTTTCCGGCAGTCCTGTCAATGGATTCCTTGAGAATGCGCCGATTGGGCACGCCTCTATTGCAGCATCTATCTCTGTATCAATCTGCTTTTTGCTTCTGCCCTTTGTAAGTTTCTCATAATCAACTACAACTATGCCGTCAGGCCTTCTGGAAACAGCGC
This sequence comes from Deltaproteobacteria bacterium, assembly GCA_016223005.1. NCBI lineage: Bacteria > Pseudomonadati > Myxococcota > Myxococcia > Deltaproteobacteria bacterium. Next base: position 7,687 of record JACRPW010000022.1, read on the forward strand.
CAACGCCATTGTTTGATGATGCCTCAGCACAGTTTCCACACTGGGCGCATATCCACTGATAAAAGTGTCGTCTGGCATTTGGATATTTGCCTGTCTCCTTTGCCCTGATTTGCGTCCTCCACACCCCAAGCGGCACATCATTTTCCGCTTTGCAAGCAACTGTGCATGCCTGACAGCCTATACAGCGCGTTGCATCCATTACAAAAGTCATTCTTGCCATAATTTACCTCCTTAGTGAATTAAACGATTATTTTCTGTTTCTGCTTCCTTTCCAAAACACTATCTAAATCACCACCTCCTTTTGTATTTAATTTAATTTTACTTGGTTGAAAAAACAACCCCTTCGATTTTACATCAAAGTTGCGGAGTTTTCTTCAACCCTTGAACTATTCCTTCCCGCTCCAAGCCCCCTTGCCTTGCAATCAGGGCAGTATTCCAACTGTTCTGCACTCTGTCCATGCGCTGTCAAGATATTTCTTATCCTCTCAAAAACAGCATCAGTTGCTATAATTTCATCACATCCCCTGCATAATAAGAGATTCTTCTCGCATTTATTATCTACGGTAAAAAGACTGTCCGGTCTCAATCTCCTGTCTATTGTTATGCATCGTTCAGGACATGCCTTTTCACATATTGGACACCCTTTGCAGAGGTTGTGTTCATACAAAAGCGCGGTCTTGCCATCTTTCATTTTGGTTCTGAGCGCTCCTGTGGGGCATACATTTGCGCAGTTTCGGCAAAGGGTGCATCTTTCGCCTATATCCACCCATGCAGTTCCGGGAAATGGTATCTTGCCTGTGTATGAGGTGATTACCTGTTCAAGGATATTTTCATCTAAAATATGCCCTTTATCTGATACCTCCTGATACCCGATGCCTGACACTTGCTCTTTATTGTCATAGAACCTGAATACCCCTTCATAGCAACTATTGGCAAATATATCTTCCATCTGCTTAAAATGGCTTGTCTGCGCGCAATCCTCGCACCCAAACATCATTACAGGGCTGCCCATTGACATGATCTTGAAAACATCCCTCCATGATATTATTGAAAGGTCAGGGACAAAAATAAGTTCAGAGTTCAGAGTTTGGAGTTCGGAGTTGAGGGTTGTGGTAAGTCCTGTATGTGTGCAGGCAAACACTATATTTTTACCTTCACCTGCTGATGAAAGAGCCTCTTTCATATAAGCCTCTGCATTCTTATCCTCTATCGCTCCTGTGGGGCATACCTGATAACATACGCCGCACCTTTCACATGACTCCTGCTCGATAAACGCCGCCTTTTTGCTTTCCAGCCTGTCAACGGTTGCACCGCAGTCAGAATCAGCATAATACGGCACTGCCTTGACAGCCCTTGCCCTGCATACCGCAACACAGTTCACACACTTATAACGCATGACACAGTATTCCTGTTTGACAATAGGATAGTTATGTAAGGCTTCTGTATTCATAGAAGTTTTTGTAACTCAAGGCTTCAGCCTTGATTATCAAACCTGAAGGTTTGAGTTACATGCTCAATGTTTTATCTTTTCAAGAAAACCTCTTTGTTCCGCTATCGAGTAGATAATGCCGATGATAGACATAACAAATATTACTACACTAATCTCAACAGGCGCGGGTGTATATGGAAGTATGCGCGGCTCCCACACCCCTTGCAAAAGTGCGATTTTCTGTATGCCGACTATAAGTGTATTTCTGTCAATAAACTGAACAACAAGGACAATTATTGGGGCAAGGGCAAGTCCAATGCCTGCCTTCTTTTGAAATACAACAATAAGAACAGGCACAATCATGCCCAGCAATAAACTGAATTTCAAAAATTTATTAAACCCAAGGTCAAATAAATCATAGTACGGGTCTGAAACCCATACACCAACCACATAACGCCATACTGTTGCAAGAAATGCTATTGCAACTGATGCCAGAAATACCTTGCGGAGTGTAGTAACTGCCTCGTCAAATTCTTTGTTAGACCCTTTAAATATGCTTATAAGGCATGAAACCAAAAGTATAAGAGATGCACCGCCTAAAAATGCCATCATAAGGAAGTATATCGGAGTAAGCGCCCCAAAACCATATCCTCTGCCTTCTAATACGCCAAAAACACTGCCAAGTGTTGAGTGCCCTGCTATAGCAGTAATCAGAACTGCAACGCTGCCGACCTTCATCAGCCATTCAATATGGAATATCATCGCGGCTAATTCAATCATGAGCACAACAATATACATTGTATAGAAAACACCCATCCACCACATAGGGGAGGTAAGATTTGGATTTACAATAAATTCTATTGCTAACCTCTCCAGCCTTCCGATTTCAAGGCTCAAACTCGTGAAACCTGCTATAATTGTCAAAAGGGCAAGCAAAACCGCCCGTGGAACAATCGGTTTAAGTTTATCTACGCCTCCCAGTGTTGCAAGACAATAGACAAAACTGCACCCTGTGCTTGTAAGGGCAAGGTATATGTATGTTGAAACCTGCAAGCCCCACGGCAGAAGCTGCGTTGTATTGGCAAGTTCGCCATGCCCTATTGTGAATATCTGAAATGTAGTATAAAGACCTAGTAAAACACCAAGCGCTAAAAGCCCTATCCATACTTTAAATAGATTGCTCATAGGTTATAATCTCCTTTTTGTTATTTCATTCATCACGGTTTTTTTATTTCACATAAAAAACCTGCGGCTTTGTGCCAAGTTCCTCTCTTAAACGATAAGCGCCCTTTCTCTCCACCCTCTTACTTACTTCACTTTCAGGGTTGTCAATATCCCCAAAATACCTTGCTGATGCAGGACACGCAATAACACATGCAGGTGTAAAGTCCCTGTCTTTTACAGGGTCTCTGTCAGGGGTCATCTCTTTCCTATCTGTCCTGTGGGCGCAGAATGTGCATTTTGTTACAACACCTTTAGGCGGTATGCCTGTCCCTCGCTTGCCGTCCTGTTCTTCTCTTGACAACTGATACGGCGGATCCCATAGTTTTGCCCTTCGTCCATGATAGACCTCTTTAATATCAGGCTCTAATAAAGGTTTTACTTCAGGATAACATCTCACGCCATAAGGACATGCCATAACGCAATAGCGGCATCCCAAACACTTATACCAGTTTATAAGCACCACGCCGTCTTCTTTCCTCTTCCGTGTAGCCCTTACAGGACATACCTTTGTGCAAGGGGCCTCTGTGCAGTGCTGGCAGGGACGGGGATACCATGTAAACTTCTTTGTCCCGGTTTCCCCTTCATTCATAAATATGACCTTATGCCAGTTTTCTCCGGGAACCCTTGTATTTTCCATGCTGCAGGCAACGCTGCATGCCTGACAGCCCACACATTTTGCCAAATCTATTGCCATTCCCCATCTTGACATTTTTATCCTCCTCAGATTTATCCTATCAAACCTAAAGGTTTGAGTTACTGTAACTCAAGACTTTAGTCTTGATTATTACTGTAACTCAAGACTTTAGTCTTGATTATCAAATTTTTTCCACCTTGCACAAACTTGCATTATAACTTGCAAGACCCGATATAGGGTCGGAGACATTTTCTATAATCTCATTGGAGTTTGCAGAGCCTCTCCCTTTTGCCCATCTGCCCATTGCCCAGTGTCCAAACTCAAATGGAAGAACCACAACATCCTCCTGACAGCCTTCATAATATCTTACCTTTGCCTCTATGGAGCCAAGCGGGGTTGTTATCTTAACCCTGTCTTCTTCATTGATTTTCCTTGCTATGGCTGTCTTTGGGTGCATCTCAAGATATGTGCCTTTCCTGCCTCCAACATAAGGCTGGAACTGTTCTATACTTAAAGGAAGATTTGCGCCGTTTCCAATGGTAAGGCTTCTTTGCCCAAAAACCCTTTTCTTCCCATCCCTTAAAATCTTTAACGCCATTATCTCCGGGGGCGCTTTCAAAACCTTTTGCAAGGTGTTTAAGGACATTTACAGAATCCTTAATAGCATTGAAATACTCTCCTGTCTTGCCGCCCAGCCGCTTACCTATCTCTATTATTGTGTCACCAATGTATTTTGTATCATAAAGCGGTTGTATCGCAGGCGTCCTTAAATTTGTGGTTGGGTAACCGTATGTCGGATAAATAGGCGTATCCTGATACCTCTCCAGATATGTGTGGTCAGGAACAACTAAATCCGCATATATTGCGGTCTCGCCTGGGAATGGCGATGTATCTATTACAAAGATATCCTTTAA
>JACRPW010000023.1 GCA_016223005.1 Deltaproteobacteria bacterium
ACTGCGTGAGGCATTGAGGCTGCGGCACAGGTCATACTCCACCGAAAAAACTTACCTCACATGGGCGCGCAGTTTTCATGCCTTTATAAATAACAAAGAACCTGCTGACCTTGAAGGTAGAGATATTCAGGATTTTCTGAGTTATCTTGCTGTTGAAAAAAAGGCGTCTCCTTCCACTCAGAATCAGGCGCTAAATGCTATTGTTTTTCTATACCGTCATGTGCTTGATAAGGATATAGAGGGTATGATAGACGCTGTGCGGGCGCGGCAGAGGAGAAGGCTTCCTGTTGTTTTGAGTATAAAGGAGATAACCTCTATATTTGAATATATGACTGGAACACAACAGCTCATGGCAATGCTTATTTATGGGTGCGGGCTTCGGCTGCAGGAATGCCTGAGTTTGAGAATCAAAGATATTGATATTGAACAAAATATAGTGATTGTTCGTTCAGGGAAAGGAGACAAGGACCGAAGGACTATGCTTCCTGAATCGTTAAAGGATAACCTTATCCATCATCTTTCAGAGGTAAGGGCAATGTATGATGAGGATAGGGCAAAAGATTTGAACGGTGTTTATCTGCCGAATGCCCTTGAAAGGAAATACCCAAATGCAGGAAAGGAATGGGCATGGTTCTGGCTGTTCCCCTCAAAATCAATCTCTGTTGATCCGCGCACTCATATTGTCCGCCGGCATCATATGCATCCTGCATCGCTTCAAAAGGCATTCAAGACCGCCGCTGGAAAAGCGGGTATTGCAAAACAGGCTTCTGTGCATACACTCAGACATAGTTTTGCAACGCATCTGCTGGAAAAGGGCTATGACATCAGAACGATTCAGGAACTTTTAGGGCATTCCAATCTCCAGACGACTATGATATATACCCATGTGGCGACAAGAAATATTCTCGGGGTGCGGAGTCCGCTGGATAAATGATATTCTCTAATTCATTTTTTTTATCACTCCTTTTAATCATCCCTTTTCTCATCTGGCGGCAGATAAAGAGAAAAAGGGAGAGGTTTGTCCTGCCATTTTCATCTGTAAAGAGTTTTAAAGGTTACAAATCCCGTTTGTCAAAATACAGATGGATACTGGAGTATACATGGATAGTGGCACTTATCCTGCTCGTCATTGCATTTGCCCGACCTCAGATGATGCTGAAGGCAGACGGGCTGTCAAAGGAAGGGATTGATATTATGCTTGCAATAGATATTTCAGGCAGCATGAAAGAAGAGGGACTCATCGCCCAGAAATTAAAGGTAGTCCAGGCAATAGCAAAGGAATTTGTAAAGGGCAGAAAAACCGACCGTATAGGACTGGTTGCATTTGCAGGCGCTCCCCTGATGGTTTGTCCGCCCACAGATGATTATACTGTCCTGTCTGATTTTATAGATGGTATAAAGTTCGGTATGCTGCCTGATGGCACAGCATTAGGCGATGCAGTTGCATTATCAATAGATATTTTAAAACATGATAAGGCACGGGGCAGGATAATAATACTCTTAAGCGACGGCATAAATAATTCAGGAACCGTTGACCCTCTTGTATCTGCAAAGGCTGCGAGGGTAATGGGCGTAAGGGTTTATACAATAGAGGAAGGGTATGCAGCAGAACATTATCTTGTCCAGAGGCAGACAAACTGGGGTATGGACATTGACCTGTTAAAAGAGGTTGCAGATATAAGCGGCGGCACTCACTTTAAAATCTCTGATACAAGAAATCTATTGGCTGTATATAAGGAGATAGAAAAGATTGAAAAAGATAAACTCGCATCAACAAGGACTGAATATAATGATGTATATCAATATCTTCTCGTTTCAGCGATTTTAATATTTTTAACAGAGACTATCCTCTTAAATACAAGATTCAGTAAAATACCATAAACTGATATGCGATTTGCAAATCCATATATCTTATCTTTGCTGATGCTAATCCCCATTTTGCATTTATTCTATATATGGGCGCTCCGCCGTAAAACAAGACATGCCTCTGCCTTTGGATTATCCATTCCAAAAGACGGGAGGAGGAATATCTTTTTTTCAATCAGCCTGTTCTTTGTTGTCATTGCAATGGCAGGTCCGCAATTTGGGACAGAGGATGTAGTCGTGGGCAGGAAAAAGGTTGATGTTGTTATTGCAATTGATGCCTCTTTAAGCATGCTCGCAAGGGATGATAATAAATCAAGGCTTGATATTGCGAAAAGGATTTCAAGTAATCTGATTGAAAGTATTGGCGAGGCAAGGGTTGGGCTCATTGCATTTGCAGCAAAACCTGTTATTATGTCTCCGCTTACAACAGATATTAACATTGTAAAGACATTCCTTGACAGGCTGGATACAGGCATGTTCTGGAATCAGGGGACATCAATAAAACTTGCACTTGATGAAGGTGTGAATATATTTAAGAAAAGTGAAGGGAGGAAAAAGATTATCCTGCTTTTAACAGACGGCGATGACCCTGATGCCAGCCATTATGAACTTACGGATAATATTGCAAGACAGGGGATTAAAATATATACTATTGGTATTGGCAGTAAGAAAGGTGCTCAGGTTCCGATGTTTTCAAAGGAAGGTATTTTCATGGGTTACAAGAAGGACGCGGAGGGAAGGGCTGTTATTACAAGATTAAATGAGGATGCCTTAAAGGATATAGCCAGCCGCACAGGCGGGGTGTATTACAGGCAGGATTTTTCGCTTGATAGTTTTTTACAGGAATTGCTGATCGGCGCAGAGATTGAAAAAACAAGTGAAAAGGTTATGAGATATAGAGATGTTTTTCAGTTTTCGCTTGGTATGGCTATAATATTTCTTGTTCTTGAAAAACTTCTATCCTTTGCAAAGGTGCAGCGGATAAGATATTATGACAATATATATTATTTAAAATCAGGAGGTGTGTATGGAACATACAGAAAATGAGTTAAAGGAAGAAAAGAAGGAGAAGACACAGAGGGATATTGAGGAGGGAAGGGCAGAGGAGATGGCAAAGGCAGCAACGCATTATGCAAAGTGCGGCGAGTGCGGCGCAGTTCTGCCTGTTGAGCAGATGTCGGATAATGGAAGTTATATTGTATGCCCGAAGTGCCTTTAGGCATAAAAA
>JACRPW010000024.1 GCA_016223005.1 Deltaproteobacteria bacterium
AGGCGGTAGGAGTCATCTCCAGATGACGATAGAAATCGCAGACAGGAGTCTGCTCCTACCAGAAAGTTGCCGTCCGGAGAAACCATGGCAATAAAGATAAAGACAAAAATAATAGCAACCATTGGCTCTATATTTATCCTGCTTTTCCTGCTCGGGATAATAGCTATTTATAACCGGAATATCCTCTTCAAAGGCATGGCGGACATGAAGGAAGACGCTCACAGGTTAGGCGTCCTGATTGAACTTCAGGTTGCAATGGATCAGGCAGTAATGCCTGCCAATGATTATCTGATAACAGGGAATCTCAAAGAAGAAAGGGGTAAGTTTCAGCAGATTGACGCTGAAGTTGGAAAGGGATTTGAGCAGGCAGAAGATTTTATACAGGGTAATGATGAAACAGGACTTATTAAAGCGGCGAAGGAAAGATATGCTGTCTTAAAGAAGATCGTCTTTGAAATATTTTCCATACAAAATCCTGTTGGCAATAAAAAGGGGATTCAACTGATGCAGGAGATGGATGCCCTAATCCATGACATAATAGTATATCAGATTGATAAGGTAGTAAGACTTGAAAAGGAAAAGATGAATAGGCATATCACATCCGTCAATTTAATAAAAAAGAGGGTAGATATATTATTATTCATAGGCGCCATTCTTACTGTAATTGTAATCGTGGCAAATGCGTATTATTTTATCAATTCTATTATGAAGCCTATAGTTGAGTTTAAGAAAGGAACAGCCCTTATAAGAGATGGAAGGCTTGACTACAGGGTGGATGTAAGGGACGGCGTTGAGATGAACCTTCTGGCAGATGATTTTAATGAGATGACACGGAGACTTCAGGAATCATACGAGGGTTTGGAGAAAAAGGTTGAGGAAAGAACACGACAGTTGAATGAATTAAATGAAAGACTAAATGAGCTTTCAATAACTGACGGACTTACAGGGGTATATAATCACAGGCATTTTTACGAGAGGCTTACAGAGGAGATAAAAAGGGCAAACCGTTATGGCCGCCCGCTTTCCCTTATCATAGCCGATATAGACTACTTCAAAAATTATAATGACACCCACGGTCATCTGGCAGGGGATGATGTCTTGAAAGGGGTTGCCCGTTGCATAAAAAGTAATGCAAGGGAAAATGATATGGTTGCCAGATACGGCGGAGAGGAGTTCTCTATAATCCTTCCGGAAACAGGTAAAGATGGCGCCAGAGATTTGACTGAGAGGATAAGACGCTGCATAGCAGGGCAGCCTTTTCCACATAAAGAGACTCAACCTGGCGGAAATCTGACTATAAGCCTTGGTGTCGCAACATTTCCTGATGATGCGAATGATGCAATGGGTGTTATTAATAAAAAGGCAGATGATGCGCTGTACATGGCAAAGGAAAAAGGGAGAAACAGGGTTGAGGCAGCGGGATAAAAATGGTGATATAGGTGAAATGGGTAGCCTGTAGGAGCCGTCTATCAAGCAAAGGAGGACAGTATGCATCAATTAATGCATTCACAAAAGAGAAGGGTCTTTTTCTGGTTAGGGGTTGTCTTTGCCATTACGATTATGGTTCTGATACTTGACAGTCACTATTCATTTAGTCAGGTCAAAGAAAGGGTGAGAATTGGCCTTCCACTTCAGCAGCAAAGCTCGCTTGCTATTATCGCAGCAGAAAAAGGATTTTACTCAAAAGAGGGTCTTGCTGTAACGGTAAAAGAATATCCTAGCGGTAAGCGCGCTGTAGAGGGTATGCTTGCTGGAGCAGTTGATGTGGCATCAACTGCTGAGACACCAATTGTCTTTGCAAGCTTTGAGCGACAGGATTTTAGTATTATTGCCTCAATTGGTTCTTCAGGTGATCTAATGAGGATTATTGCCCGCAAAGACAAAGGGATTCAAAAGCCAGGGGATTTGAGAGGCAAGCGCATAGCCGTACAAAAAGGCTCAGCAACGCATTTCTTTCTGCATATCTTTCTTCTAAAAAATGGTTTGTCCGAGAAAGATGTTAACCTTTCATTCAAAAAGGTTGAGGAACTGCCCGAAGCGCTGGCGAGTGGAGAGATTGACGCCTTTTCCCAGAGAGAACCATTTATTGGCGAAGCTAAGGGGTTACTAGGAGATAATGCGGTAGTCTTTGCCGAACCAGGAATCTACTTTTTGTCAGAAGAAATGATAGCCTTGAATAGTTTAATTAAGGATAAACCAGAGGTAATTAATAGACTGCTGCGGTCATTGTTGCAGGCAGAAAGGTTTGCAAGGGAGCATCCGGATCAGGCGATTAAAATTGTTTCGAACAAACTGAAATCTTCTGAATCAGAGATTTCTGCCCTCTGGAATGGGTTTGATTTTACTGTTTCACTGAAACAGGTGATTTTTAATATTCTGGAGGATGAAGCCAGGTGGGCGATAAACAGCAAACTAACAGATAAGACAAAGGTTCCAAACTATCTTAATTTTATTTATCTAAAGGGCCTTGAGGCGGTGAAGCCTGAGGCGGTTACGATTATCAGGTGATTGGGTGACAGGGGATAAGTTATGAAAATCAAGACTAAACTAAGAATCTCCGGGATATTGCCCCTCGGTCTTTCCCTTATAATCATTTTGAGCCTCTTTTTGACAGCCAGGCAGGTTAATGAGTATAAGAAACAAGCCGATTTATCCGATGCGCTGGCCGGGGATATGATTAGTCTAAATATTTTACTGCACGAATATCTGCTCTATCAAGAAGAACGGCAGCATGCCCAGTGGCAGTTAAAATACGGCTCTACGGCAAAGCTGCTAACGCGGCTAGATTTCGAGAGTCAGGTGGAACGGGCTATATTAAAGACGATACGCCGCGATTATAAAAAAACCAGTGACAAGTTTTCCTAGATTGTTGCAATGAGAGGGGTTAATGCGTCAATAGAGTTGCATAATAGATTGGCAGGGCAGATTTTGATAGATGCGCAAACTATGATTTCCAATGCCCAACAGCTGAGTTTGCTTAATCATACAAAGGTGATAAGTGCTCAGAGGAGAGTCGATTTGTTCACTATAATCTCTCTTGTGATTTTATCAGTTGTTTTGATAGTTGTTTTGTTTTTTATTGGGGAGAATTTGACAAGACATATCTATAATCTCCGCGAAGGGGTTGAGATCATTGCGGGTGGGAACCTTGACTATAGGGTGGGGATAAATACGAAGGATGAAATAGGCTGGTTATCCATGGCGTTTGATGAGATGGTAAGCAGACTAAATGAATATCGCAAGGAACTGGAATCCTTCAGTTACTCCGTATCCCACGACCTCCGCGCGCCTCTCAGGGCAATAGACGGGTTTTCAAATATGCTTCTGGATGATTACAGGGACAGACTTGACGATGAAGGCAAAAGGCTTTTGAATGTTGTCAGGGACAATACAAAGAAGATGGGGCAGTTGATAGACGACATCCTTCATTTTTCACATATGGGGCGCAAAGAGATAACGATAACAGAGATTGGCATGGATAAACTTGTAAGCGATGTTTACGCGGAAATCAAGGCATCTGCCCCGGAGAGAAAGTTGCAATTTAATGTGAAACCGCTTCCGCCTGCCTACGGCGACCCTGCTATGCTCCGTCAGGTTGTCTCAAACCTGTTGTCCAATGCTGTCAAGTTTACAAGAGAGAAGGATGCGGCGGTTATTGAGGTAGGAAGTTTAGGAGAAGAAGCGGAGAAACTGGGAAGCGGCGGGGCGGGGAAAGAACAAAACATTTACTATGTCAAAGACAACGGCTGCGGCTTTGATACGAAATATGCAGACAAACTATTCGGTGTCTTTCAAAGGCTTCACAGCATGGGGGAATTTGAAGGCACAGGCATCGGGCTTGCCATTGTCCAACGGATAATCACACGGCACGGAGGTCGTGTGTGGGCAGAGGGAAAGGTTGGGGAAGGAGCGGTGTTTTATTTTACGCTGCCAAAGAGGCAAACCTAATAAACTTCATCATGGGAGCCGATGTCAAGGAGATGAACAATGTCGTCATATAGTTTAAATACAACCCTTAATTCGTATGTGAGTGAACAGGCGTATTTTCCTTCAAGATTGCCTTTAAGAGGATGGGTGCGCAAGGTCGGATTAAAGGGGTTATTGGAGAGTTTATCAAGTAATTCTGTATATGACTTTTTGAGATGCGGATATTTCTTCGCTATCTTCTTTGCATCCCTTAAATATCCGGGAGAATATTCAATTTTCCGTTTCATCAAATACTGCCTTCACAGCATCTTCCACGTTTTCAAACAGTATTCCCGGTTCCTTTTCAGCCTTAAGCACCCTTTTTTCAAACGCCTTATGCTTCTTCTCTTTTTCCATGAGAAAACCTACATAATCCCTGACCGCCTGAATCTTTTTAGCAGGGAGACTGAGAAGCATTTCATCAATGTCGGATATATCCATACTCTTCATGTTAAAATGATAAAAAATAAACTGCGGCATGTCAATACAAAAAAACGGGAGCAAAGGAGGTATGAGATATGGCAAAGACTGACGAAGTGGAAATCCTTTTAGTTGAGGACAACCCGACAGATGCGGAACTCTGCATCAGGGCGCTCAAAAAGCACAATCTTGCCAACAAATTGGTATGGGTAAAGGACGGGGCAGAGGCTCTGGATTTTATATTTGCAGCCGGCGGGTATGCCGAACGCACAATAGGAAATGGCCCTAAAGTGATTTTCCTGGACTTGAGGCTTCCAAAGATAGACGGACAGGAGGTCCTCCGCAGGGTCAAGTCGGATGAAAGGACAAAGGCGATACCTGTTGTGGTATTGACATCATCAAAAGAGGACAGGGACATTGCGGAGAGTTACAAATTCGGCGTGAACAGTTATATCAGCAAGCCTGTGGAGTGGGAAGATTTTGTCAAGGCGGTGTCGGAGATGGGGCTTTACTGGCTGCTGCTCAATAAGCCGCCGGTGTAGTTAGTTCGGAGTGGGGAGTTCGGAGTTAGGAGATAAAGATAAGAAACAATTACCCCGAACTCCAAACTCCGAACTCCGAACTCCAAACTAAAACGGAGGCAGGTGATGAATGAGGAAAATTTTGTTTTTGAAAATTTGAAGGTTTATCAAAAAGCTCTGGAATATGTTGACCTGGTTTATGGCATTACAAAAAACTTTCCCCGTGCAGAGGTGTTTTCTTTGAGCGATCAGTTTAAAAGGGCCTCAGTATCTATCTGTCTGAATATTGCAGAAGGGAGCGGAGGGAGCAGAGCAGAGTTCAGGCAATTCCTTAAAATAGCAAGAAGGTCTGTGAGAGAATGTATTGCTGTTACAGAAATTTCATGGCGGCAAAAAATCATACCATCTGAAGAGAAACAATGGTCACGGGAATGTTGTGTGGAACTTTCAAAAATGCTCAATGGACTGATGAAGTCTTTAAAATCATAGGAGACAAATATGAGCAAAAACTACTCTGCCCCCTCTTCTCCAAACTCTTCACTCCCAACTCCAAACTCCGAACTCCGAACTCCCAACCCCAAACTCCCCTCTCCGAACTCCTCACTCAAGATCCTGATGCTTGAAGATGTCCCAACAGACGCTGATTTAAACGAGCATGAACTGCGCAAGGCAGGGATTGCATTTACATCCAGACGTGTGGATACAAGGGATGATTTTATCAAGGGGCTTGATGAGTTTGCCCCTGATATAATCCTTGCTGACTATAAACTCCCTGCCTTTGACGGACTTTCTGCGCTGGAAATCGCAAAAGAAAAATCTCCAGATGCGCCCTTTATCTTTGTTACAGGCGCAATGGGCGAGGAATGGGCTGTTGAGTCATTTAAGAAAGGCGCAACAGATTATGTCCTTAAAGACCGTCTTTACCGGCTTGCACCTGTTGTTCACAGGGCAATGGAAGAGGCTGACAAGGCGATAAAGCGCAAACAGGCAGAGAAGAAGATTGCAGAGCAGATGGATTACCTTGTGAGGTTTGAAAAGGCAGCAGTTAATAGGGAATTCAGAATCAAGGAGTTGAGGGATGAAAATGAGGCATTGAAAAAAACGATTAAGGAGATGGAGAAGCGGTAGGAGTCATCTCCTGATGACGATACAATTGCAAACAGGAGTTTGCTCCTACCGACAAAGTGAGGCGTCAACGTAATTTTTTCAAAATCTTTTCGCTGTCTTTTTTGTGAGTGATGGCTAAAATAACAACTTCTTGTGAATGGATTTGATAATATGCCCTGAAGTTACCGCTTCGCAGCCGATATAAAGGGGGTTTGTAACCAGAGAGTTTCTTTACCCTTGTTTTGCCAAAAGGCAGTGGTGATGCCTCTAAATAGGTTTTTATATCTCTAATAATTTGAATGGCATCATCTGCTTCAAGTTTTTCAATATCTCGCTCTGCAAAGGGGCTGAATATGACCTTAAATCTTTTTTGTTCCACTTCGTTTTTCCAGTTTTTTTATAAGGGCATCGGCTGTAATACCTCCGTGAGCCGAATATTCAGCGGCAGATTCTTCTATCCTTGCTCTAAAAGCAGGGTCATTTTCAATAAGATAGTCAGCAAGGTCGTCTTCTGTTACATGGTGAAGTATTGCAGTGGGTTTGCCATAGGCAGTTATAATAATGTCCTCTTTTTCAGATTCTTTGAGGATATCCATTGTGTTGTGTTTGAGTTCTTTTACACCAGTAAAACGCATAGCAGCCTCCTTAAAAGTTATACTAAAGTGTAACTTTAAAGTTATGGTTATGTCAAGGCAATAATGTAATGTTATGGACAATGTGAATAACCGCATAATAGAATTAGAATCCGAACTCTCCCGTATCAATGCAGAACTTGAAAGGGCAAGTGGGCGCGAGCAGGAATATGTGGAAGCCAGAAGTGCCATGCTCTTAATGCTTGAGGATTTAAACAAGGCTACCGCTGATATTGAAAGGGCAAAAAATGAGTGGGAAGCGACTATTGATGCCATCTCTGACCCTCTCTTTATCCACGATAAAGAATTTAAGGTTGTAAGGGCAAATAAGGCTTATGCAGAGGCAGGAGGCATGCCTTTTAATGAGATTATAGGAAAAAAGTATTTTGAGGTTTTTCCAAAGATGGACGAACCATTTAAGATGTGCCTGAAGGCATTAGAATTGCAGGAGGAGGAGGAGGTTTATCTCCCATCTACAGACAGTATATTTAAGGTAAGGTTTTATCCGATAAAGGCTGCTGAAGGCAAATATCTCTATTCAGTCCACATCCTTGAGGACATAACAGAGATAAAGATGGCAGAGGAAAAGATAAAACAGGAGATGGAAATCACAAGTCATCTCCTTGCATCTACTCTCCACGATATTGGTAAAATCGGGACTTATGAGCATCTGCTTGATAAACCCGACAAACTCACTGATGAGGAATTTGAACTTAT
>JACRPW010000025.1 GCA_016223005.1 Deltaproteobacteria bacterium
AGCGGCTTTCCAAGGTCCCATATAAGCACAACAGGGACTATCATGAGGAGGGCAATAGCGGTTACAGATGCATATATGGCTATCGGTTTATATCTTTTGATGCCAAATACCCATCCCAGACATGATATGACAAATGAACCTGCGCTAGCACCCACAAGCCAGAAATAACTTGTTATCGGCACCCCCCAGTTAACATGGTGAAAGGCATTCCATACAATCTCTTTTTCCATTTTTTATCTCCTTAACTTAGTGTCCCTTCCCGCTCTTTCCAAACAAGAGGGATATCTTTTCAGGTATCTCCTTTGCAAAGTTCCACTGGTTTCTCGCTATCTGCCTCCACATACCCCAAAATCCCGGGTCATTTTCAAACAGATCCCCGTGCTGGCCGCCTTTATGGTTTAATTTGAATGTATCAAACTCCTCTTTTATCTGTGCGTTTCTGTGTTCGGGCTCGTAACTTTCTTCAACATCCATATCCTCTAAACCGATGTAATAGACCTGAGGATATGTGCCTATCTCGTGCCTTAAAACTGTGGTAGGATATGTGGAAACAAGCCTATTTACCTCGCTATCAGGGTCGTTTATGTCTCCAAAGGTCATTGCCCCGCCCTCACAGGTAGATACACAAACAGGCGCCAAACCACGGGTTACCCTGAAGACACAGAAGTCACACTTATCTGCAACAAAAAATGGGTCATGCGGATTTGTTCTTGCCTCCGGCAGAAGGTGCCTAGCATTATAAGGACAGGCAATCATACATGACCTGCACCCTATACACCTGTTATATCTCTGAAGGACAAAACCGCTCTCGTGTTTATAGGTTGCCTGAACAGGGCATGCCCTGACACAGATTGGATAATCACAGTGATTGCATAATCTGGGGATGAACTGCCTGTGCACATGCGGGTATGTCCCCTTGTCAACAACCTTGACCCATGTCCTCCAGACACCCAGAGGCACATCATGCTCTACCTTGCATGCCACAGTGCAGGACATACACCCAATGCACCTCTGTAAATCCACTACCATAACATATCGCTTTTTCCCCGGCACACCTATAGACCGTGGATGCTGCAAACCGTATGAAGACTCTTTTACTTTTTCAGACATTCAGTGCCTCCCTTTCAAATCCTGGGGCGATTTGGGGACAGATTTAAAATCTGTCCAGGTTTTATTTCCTTATCTGTCAGCACCTTTTTTGAAGGTGAATATAACTTTACAGACACACCATTAGGGCTAAATGGTTTTCCTGTCTTTTTGTCATGAAAGACAAAGAGCAACTGATGGGTATTATTACCCTTATCTTCTTTAGTCTCTGCGCCAGAGAAGACTAAGGGATTATCAATAAAGGTTACACCCATGTTTACCACTACACCGCCGACACTTTGCTCATAGAAGGACTTTGCCCCTGATGAACATGAGATAATCGCCATGAAGACAAAAACAAAAAATATTTGCCGCAGATACTTATCCATTAAACCACTCCTTTTTACTGAAAAGGGATTGTAAGATTTTTTTCATTATACAGTAGCAGTAGCATGAAACATGCCAGATATTTGAGAAACGGGGTGAGAAATTGCCATATCAGGTAACTTTTTGGTTTTAAAAGATAATTTTTAATTTCTATATTGTAAGGCAAGATACGAGGGGTGTTTCTTAAAGAGTAAATAATTTACTTATGGGTGATATGACCCATAAAGAGTGGGTGATATGACCAATTTGAAGGGGAATTTAAGTTCTTATCCCAAACTTCTTTATCCTGTAGCGAAGTGTGTCCCTGCTCATTGAAAGAAGGGCTGCTGCCTTGCTCTGGTTTCCATGTGCAAGGTTTAATGCCTGTCTTATAAGACCCTCTTCTATTTTTTCTAAAGACACACCATCTTGAGAAAGAGGGATGTTAAGGGAACTGGGTGTATTAAAAGACACAGGACTGCCGTTCATCTCAATGGGCAGATGCTCTGGAAGAAGGGTATCCCCTGTCTCTAATATGCTTATCCTCTCTATAACATTCTTTAATTCCCTGACATTGCCAGGCCATGGATAATTTATGAGAAGTTCTGCGGCTTCCGGAGTTATCCTTTGTATCTTTCCTCTCAACTTCCTGTTAAATGCGTCTATAAAATATTTAGATAAAGGGATAATATCCTCTCTCCTTTCCCTTAGAGGGCAAAGTGAAACAGGTATGACCATAAGACGATAGTATAGGTCCTCCCGGAATTTACCATCTTTAACCAGCCTTGCAAGGTCTTTGTTGGTAGCGGCTATAATCCTGACATCTACAGATATATCTTTTGTCCCACCCAATCTTTTAAAGGTTTGTGTATCTATTACCTTGAGGAGTTTAGATTGCGCAGAGATGGGCATATCTCCTATCTCGTCCAGAAAGATTGAGCCTCCGTCAGCCAGTTCAAACAAACCCTTTTTCATTGCCTTGGCATCTGTAAAGGCGCTCCTTTCATGGCCAAAGAGTTCATTTTCCATCAGTATCTCTGGGATAGCAGTGCAGTTGATTTCTATAAAAGGCTTGTCCCCTCTTATACTCTGGTAATGCAATAACTTGGCAAACATATCCTTTCCTGTTCCGCTCTCCCCTTGAAAAAGGACACAAGAGGTATCGCTCTGGCATAATTTTTCCATCATCTTAAAAAGGTCTTGCATTACCTTGGATGTTCCAATTATATTATCAAAACCATACCTTTCCTTCTGCTCCCGCTTAATCCTTTGCACCTCTCTCTTTAGTTTGCTTGATTCAAGGACGTTTTTAAGGATGAGTGTTATCTGTTCTATGCCAAAAGGTTTTTCTATGAAGTCATACGCCCCAAGTTTCATAGCCTGAACCGCTGTAGTAACCATTCCATGAGCAGTAATTATAATAATCATGGCGTTTTCGTCAACCAGCCTTATCTTTTTTAAGACCTCTATGCCGCTCATACCTGCAAGTTTAAGGTCTAAAAGCACTGCGTCTGGAGTTTCTCTGGCATATACATCAACAGCCTCTTCACCTGTCTCACAGGTTAGGATATCAAAACCCCTTGATGCGAGATTTTTCTGAAGATAAAGACGAATAACCCTTTCATCATCTACAATTAATATCTTGTTTGTCAAATTGGCGCCCCTTTGCCCCCCATGCCCTTTACCGGCAGTCTTATGGTAAAGACACTGCCTTTACCATATTCGCTTGCAGCCTCTATCTTCCCGCCATGGGATTCTACAATCATTTTACTTATATATAAACCTAAACCTGTGCCTGTATGGTGAGTAGTAAAAAAAGGGAGAAATATCTTACTCATATTCTCGGGCAGGATACCATTGCCTGTATCTTTAAATCTTATCTCTACTAAAGGTGGATTTGTTTCTGTATTAAAATGGGTAGAGATGTGAAGTTTTCCATTCTCATTCATAGCCTGTATGGCATTTAAAGCCAGATTAATGAAAACCTCCTGAATCTTTTTCTCATCCACAAATATCTTTGGCAGATTATCCTCTAATTCCCTTGAAACTTCCACATTTCCTGACATTGCCTTTGGATTTATGAAGTCAACAGTCTTTATCAACACCATGTTAATATCCACTAACTCACTTAAATCATGGGGTATCTGGTCAGGCTTTGCAAAATCCAAAAGGTCCCTAACCGTCTTGTCCAGTCTATGTATCTGCTCTAATATGTCTTCAAAGACCTCTCTTCTGGTATCTGTATCTTCCCCATTATAATCATCCCTTAATGACTCAATGGCAAAACTTATGCCTGCAAGCGGATTTTTGATTTCGTGTGCCACACAGGTTGCCAATTCACCTACTGCCGCAAGTTTTTCTGCCTGCTCCATTTGCTTGTTATGGTATTCCTCTGCAATATTTTGAAGCCTTTGAATCTCTTTAATCCGCTTGGTAAGTTCAAGGTTTGCCTCCCCCACCCTAGCATAGGCATCCTCAAGCCTATCTATCATACTATTGAACTCATTTGCCAGAAAACTTATCTCAGCTCCGTCACCCACATTTACCCTTGTCCATCTCCCTGCTTCCACCTGATGAACACCTTCGGCAAGGGACATGATTGGCTTTGTGATAGTCCTGTTGAGGTAGAAGATGTAGAAAAGGGCGAAGGTCAAAACCAAGACAGTCCCAATTATCATAGTAATATCTACCTTCTCTACAGAATATCTGGTAGTTCCTATAACATCATTTAACTTTCTCCTGTCTATATCTGTCAAAAAATCAATAATATCTTCCCCTAACTTGTCCATCTCATACATAAGCCTCGCGGCTTCAGGATTGCCAATAGGGTTAGGAATAGAAAATATCTCCTCTGCCTTTTCTTTTAAGAGGTTGTAGTTCTTATTTATATCTTGATAAATTAAAAGACTCCCTGCAACAAGCGGCTGCCTATTTTTATCAAAAACTTTAACATTTTCTATCTCTTTAATAGTTCTTTGTACCTTTCTATCACTCTCTATGAACCTTTCTTTTTCTTTCTTGTCTCCAGAAATGATGTAGTCATTGGCAGGCATAAGGAGGTTCTGTGTGGATGTGACCATGTCATGTAAGGCATCTATCTCTTCAAACACCCTCTCTATATTATTAACACTTGAGGAGAGGATTAACCTGTCATATACGGCTATAGCGCCGACAAAGACCATGATGATAATACCCAAAAGATAGCCAAAAAGAAGCCTTGTCCTTATCTTAAAAGACATAGTAACCTCATAGTGCAGGAATAAACCATTTAGCCGTTAGTTCTAACGGCTAAAGCGCATTGAAAAGGTAATCAAAAATATTATCTCATAGAATATTCAGAAATTCAAGGCGGTAAATACCCAAATAAATACCCAAATACCCAAAATTACCCTTGAAAATATCTATAGAATCTGACTAAAAATACTGCTAAACTTATTGCCCATGGGAAGCCTCCTTTTGGGTTCTTTGTTTTTACTCAATTACATTTTATCTGTTGAGGCTTCCTTTTAACCCAAAAACAGACATTGATTTTTTGGGGTTTAAAAACTTTATTTTGGACAGATGTGAATTATGATATACCTTGACAATTCAGCCACATCATTTCCAAAACCCGAATCTGTTTATCAAAGGGTAGACTATATCTTGCGGAATATCGGGGGAAACCCTGGCAGAGGCAGTCACCGCATGGCGATTGGCGCCAGCCGGATCATATTTGAAACGCGGGAGTCTGCAGCAAGACTATTCAATATAAAAGATTCATCACGCATTGTGTTTACAAGAAATGCTACAGAGGCAATAAACCTTGCATTTAAAGGGCTGTTAAAGCCAAATGACAATGTTGTTACAACAAATATTGAGCATAATGCTGTATCAAAGACCTTAAGAAGACTTGAGGGACAAGGTATAAATGTTTCAAAGGTTTGTGCATCAAATAACGGATTTGTAAAACCGACTGACATTGAAAAGGCGATTACAAAGGATACAAGACTCGTATCTGTCACTCATGCCTCTAATGTATTCGGCGCAATACTTCCGATTGCAGAGATCGGTGCTATTTGTAAAAATAAGGGTGTGTTGTTTATGATAGATGCAGCACAAACAGCAGGGATAATAGATATTGATGCCCCGGCAATGAATATAGACATCCTTATTGCAACAGGTCATAAGGCTTTATTTGGTCCCCAAGGCACAGGTTTTTTATATATAAAGGAAGGGATAGAGCCGCTTCCTCTTGTGGATGGCGGACTTGGCGAGGCAGAGGACATAAGCGAGATACCAGATAGACTTGAGGCAGGAACAATGAATACACCGGGCATAGGGGGGCTTGGCGCAGGCATTGAATTTATTTTAAAAGAGGGTGTTGCTTGTATAAGAAAATATGAAGAAGGCATTGTAAAACAGATTATTCAAGGGCTGCAGGATTTAAAAGGTATAAGCATTATAGGGACGCTTGATGCAGATAAAAGGGTATCCCTTGTTTCGTTTAATATAGACGGCAAAGATCCTTTAGATGTCGGCTGCATACTGGATAATGAGTTTGGCATAATGACAAGGTGCGGAACTCACTGTGCATACGATGCACATAAAACTTTAGGCACATACCCATCAGGGGCTGTAAGGGTAAGCCCGGGGTATTTTAATACTGAAAAAGAGATAGAGGGGTTTTTAAGGGCAATAGGTGAGATAGTAAGATAAGAGGCAGAGAGTTCGTTGAAAAATGGTAAATAAATCTGTCCCCATTATTTCCCATTATTTCTGTCCCCATTATTTCCTAACCCTTAAACTCCATAACTCTTCAACTCTTAAACTTATGTTAATCCTCGGTATAGAATCTTCATGTGATGACATGGCTGCTTCAGTTGTTGAAAATGGCAGGAAAATACTTTCCAGTGTTGTTTCTTCTCAGGACGACATTCATAAAAAATACGGCGGCATTGTGCCTGAACTTGCGTCCCGCAGGCATATTGAGACAGTTATCCCTGTTACTAATGAGGCGCTCTTGCAGGCAGGTGTATCACTGCATGATATTGAAGGCATAGGTGTTACACAGGGACCAGGTCTTGTAGGCTCTATCCTTGTAGGACTTTCATTTGCAAAGGCAGTTGGCTATACAATGGATATACCTTTTGTTGGTGTTAATCATATTGAATCGCATCCAATGGCAGTGTTTCTGGAAGAAGTCAGAAGTCAGAAGTCAGAAGTCAGAAATGAAAATTCTAAAACTCTAAACTCTAAACTCCGAACTCCAGACTTTCCTTTTATCGCCCTTGTTGTTTCAGGCGGACATACCACGCTTTTAAAATTTAAGGATTTTGGAGATTATTCTATTATAGGTCAGACAAGGGATGATGCCGCAGGAGAGGCATTTGACAAGGTTGCAAAACTGCTGGGGCTTGGGTATCCTGGCGGCGGTGTAATTGATAGACTTGCAAAAGAAGGCAATCCTAAGGCAATAGAATTTACAAGACCGTATATGCCAGATACCTTTGATTTCAGTTTCAGCGGAATAAAGACAGCGGTATTGAACTATCTAAAAAAGGGGGTGGGAAATACAAAAACCACATCCAACATCCAAGATTTGGCTGCTTCATTTCAGGAGGCGGTAGTTGATGTGCTTGTTGAGAAATCAATCCGTGCATGCAAGCATAAAGATATAACCAACCTTGTTATATCAGGCGGTGTTGCATGTAATTCAAGGTTAAGGCAAAAACTATCAGAGGCAGCAAAGGCGGAAAATATAAACCTCTTTATTCCTCCTCCAAGATTATGCACTGACAACGGCGCTACTATAGCAGCGGCAGCGTATTACAAATTAAAAAAGGGCATGAGCGGAGACCTTTCAATGAATGCATATGCAAGTTTTTAGTAGGAAGGGCTGCGCCACCAAAAATGCGGATAAAAACGGTGGGCAGAGCCCTACAGACTAAAGGCGAAGGGTGTAAGGTGAAATTCAAAGACCTCTATAAATCCTACGGCATCTCACCCCGAAAAAGGTTTGGTCAGAACTTTCTTACAGACAAAAATATTGCAAATAAGATTGTCCGTCTGGCAGATATAAAGTCTGATGATGTGGTGTTAGAGATAGGTTCGGGTATCGGCGCCCTTACAGACCTTTTAGTAGAGACAGGCGCAAAGATTATTGCTGTTGAAATTGATAGAACCCTTTTTTCAATCCTTTCTGAAAGATTTTCTTGTAAAAAAAATATTAAGATATTGAATGATGATGCCCTTAAAATCTCATACAAAGACATGGCAGCAAGATTTGGGAAAAAACTAAAGGTTGTTTCAAACCTTCCCTACAATATATCAACTCCCATCCTCTTTAAATTTCTGGATGAAAGGCAAGCATTTTCAAGTCTTGTCTTGATGCTCCAAAAAGAGGTTGCAGAGAGGATTGCTGCAAAACCCTCATGCAAGGATTATGGTGTGTTGTCCGTCTTTGTCCAGATGTTTATGGGTACAAAGGTTGAGTTCAGAATCCCTCCCTCTGCGTTTTATCCAAATCCGAAGGTTTACTCTAGTGTTTTGATGCTTGATGTATTGGATGAGCCGAGGGCTAAAATAGATGATACTATTTTGTTCAAAAGCCTTGTTAATGCGGCATTCAATCAGAGGAGAAAGACCTTGTCAAATGCCCTTAAAGGGCTTGCTGTTCCTCACGATGTCATCGTAGAGGCATTGGGTGCAACGCGCATAGACCCCGGAAGACGGGGCGAAACCCTGTCAATAGAAGAGTTTGCAAGACTTTGTAATTGCTTGACCATGATAAAAAAATAGATTATAAGACAAAAGGTATTTGCGGAGGCAAATCTATGAAAATTCTTGTTACAGGCGGCGCAGGATTTATAGGCTCTCATCTATGTGAAAGGCTTTTGCATGATGGGCATGATGTAATATGCCTTGATAATTTCTTTACAGGCTCAAAAGAGAATATTGCCCATCTGATGAATAATCACAGGTTTGAACTCATAAGGCATGATATAATCCAGCCGATATTATTAGAGGTTGACCAGATTTATAACCTTGCATGCCCTGCATCGCCAATCCATTATCAATACAACCCTGTAAAGACTGTAAAGACAAGCGTTATGGGGATAATAAATATGCTCGGACTTGCAAAGAGGGTAAGGGCAAGGATTCTGCAGGCATCCACATCAGAGGTTTATGGCGACCCAAAGGTTCATCCCCAAAAAGAGGACTACTGGGGGAATGTGAACTGCATTGGAATACGTTCTTGTTTTTCAGAGGATACAGAAGTATTAACTTATGACGGTTGGAAATTATTTAAGGATTTAACCACAGCAGACAAAATTGCAACATTAACCAAAACACACAAACTGGAATATCATAAGCCTATTGAAATAATAAAGCAGAGATATGCAGGACAACTAATAGAGTTTAAGAATTTTCATTGCGATATCCTTGTTACTCCTAATCACAAGATGTATGCTAAAAAGAGAGGCGATTCCGGCAAATCAGAATTTCAGCTGCTTGAAGCATTTCAATCTATAAATTGGGAAAGAGCCAGAATGCTTAAAGTGACTGATTATGATTCTAATGATGTAGAATGGTTTTATTTTCCTAAAGATACAGACAGAAAAAATAGCAAAGCGCCCTTTGTTGAAAAGATAAAGATGGATGATTGGCTGGAATTTTTTGGTTATTTTATTACTGAAGGTTGTGTTTCTCCAAGAAAAAGAAAGAGATTTATAAATGGCAAAGAATATATTAACTATGATTATCGTGTTTTAATTGCTCAATCTAAAAGCAATGAAGAATATTGGAATAAAATTAAAAGATGTTTGAAGAGATTACCCTTTAATTTCGTGGAAAGTTATGACCACCAGTTTTGCATAACTAATAAACAATTAGCAAATTATCTAAAACAAATCGGAAAATCGCATGAGAAGTTTATTCCGAGAGAATTTTTAAATGTATCAAGAAGGCAATTAAAGATTTTATTCGAATCAATGATGCTTGGGGACGGCAGTAAAAACGGACAAATTTACTATAGTAATTCCTATAGACTAGTTAGTGATTTTCAGGAAATTTTATTTAAGATAGGATACGCAGGTAATATTGCATGCCATGATAAAAGAAAAAAAAATTGGCTTTATCAAATACACATTTTAAATCGTTTTAATACGAAATACAGAATGCCCTTTTATCCTGCCAGAACAATAAAAGAGTATGATGGTTATGTTTATTGTGTAAATGTGCCTAATCATATTATATTTGTCAGACGTAATGGTAAGGCTCTCTTTTGCGGTAACTGTTACGATGAGGGAAAAAGGGTTGCTGAGACCCTTATGATGGACTATCACAGGCAGAACAAAGTTGATATACGACTCGTCAGGATATTTAATACATACGGGCCCCGCATGGCTTTTAATGACGGCCGTGTGGTGTCAAACTTTACACTTCAGGCATTAAGAGGAGATGATATAACAATATACGGTAACGGCACCCAAACCCGTTCATTCTGCTTTGTATCTGATTTGGTTGACGGCATAATTAAGATGATGAATCAGGATGGTTTTACAGGTCCGGTAAATATGGGCAACCCTGAGGAATATAAAATCATTGCTCTGGCTGAGAAGATAAGAAAAATTACAAAGAGCAGGTCAAAAATAGTCTTTAAACCGCTGCCGCAGGATGACCCTTTACAGAGGCAGCCGGATATAACCATTGCAAAGGAAAGACTGGGATGGCAGCCTAAAGTTAATGTGGACAAGGGTCTGAAACTAACAACGGAAGATTTTAAAAGGAGATTTACAAGATGAGAATCCTTGTTACAGGCGGCGCAGGTTTTATAGGCTCTAATATAGTGGATGAATATGTTAGGGACGGGCATGATGTTCTTGTCATAGATGACCTTTCAACAGGTAAGGAGAAAAATATAAATTCAGACGCAACATTTCATAAAATCAGTATATGTGATGAGGCTATAGAAAATATTTTTAAAGAATTTAAGCCTGATGTAGTTAATCACCATGCAGCACAGATGGATGTGAGAAAATCAGTAGAAGACCCTGTATTTGATGCAAGGACAAATATAATCGGCATGTTAAACCTTTTGGAGAACTCAAAGAGATGCGGAGTTAAAAAGGTTATATTTGCCTCTACAGGCGGCGCTGTATATGGTGAACAGGAAAGATTCCCTGCAGATGAGAAACATCCAACAATGCCACTTTCCCCTTATGGTGTTTCAAAACTCGCAGGAGAAAAATATCTGTATTATTATAAGGCTAACTTCGGCATAGATTACTGCATATTAAGATATGCAAATATTTATGGTCCAAGACAGGACCCTCACGGAGAGGCTGGGGTTGTTGCAATATTCATCCAGAAGATGCTTAAAGGTGAGCAGCCGATAATCAATGGAGACGGCAAACAGACAAGGGACTTTGTGTTTGTTAAAGATGCTGCGGATGCGAATATAAAGGCGCTCTCATTTAGCGGCAGCGATGTATTTAATATCGGGACAGGCATAGAAGCAGATGTAAATTATATTTTTAATGAACTGGCAAGGTTTGCAGGGGTCCATTGTAAAGAGGTTCATGTCCCAGCAAAGGATGGAGAGCAGAGAAGGAGTGTTATAGATGCAGCAAGGGCAGAAAAGGTGCTTGGCTGGAAACCGCAGGTGCCTCTTAATGAAGGTTTAAAAGAAACCGTTGAATATTTTAAAAACATATCATGCAGGTCATCACATCTCACATAAATGCAGATTTTGATACCCTTGCTTCAATGCTTGCTGCAAGGAAACTCTATCCTGAAGCAGTCCTTGCATTCCCCGGCTGCCTTGAAAAAAATTTGAGGGATTTTTTTGAAAAACCTATCTCCAGAATATTTGAATATGTAAAGGCAAAAGATATTGATATAGATAAGATTAAAGAGCTTATAATAGTTGATATGAGACATAAGAAGGGAATAGGCAGATTTGCAGAGATTGTTGAAAAACCCGGTATAGTTATCCACATCTACGACCACCATCCAAAATCGCCTGATGACATACACGGCTTAAAAGAATTTACAATGCCTTATGGCTCAACCACTACAATACTTGTCCATATTATAAAAGAAAAAGATATTCCATTAACACCTGATGAGGCAACGATTATGATGCTTGGCATATATGAAGATACAGGCTCCCTTACATTTATATCAACTACTGAAAAGGACTATGAGGCGGCTGCATTCCTCCTGTCAAAAGGCGCAAACTTAAATATTGTTTCAGATATGATTAAGACAGAACTCTCGGCAGAACAGGTGTCCCTCCTGAATGACCTCCTGCAGTCTGCTGTAACATATGTAATTAACGGTATTGAGGTGGTAATTGCAGAGGCATCTTCAGATACATATGTGGGGGACATTGCTGTTCTGGTTCACAGACTGAAGGATATTGAAAATATCAATTGTCTGTTTGCACTTGTGAGGCTTGAAGACAGGGTGCATCTTGTTGCCAGAAGCAGGATAAAAGAGGTCAATGTGGGTGAGGTGGCTGCACTCCTTGGCGGCGGCGGGCATCCTACCGCGGCATCATCTACGTTCAAGGATATAACCATTGTGGAGGCAAAGGAAAGATTGGTAGCAGCATTAAAGGAAAAGGTGGTGCCGAAGCGTCTGGCAAGGGATATGATGTCTCTACCACCCATTACAATATCTTCAGAATCAAATATGGAAGATGCAAGGGATTTACTTGTCCGATACGGCATAAATGCCATACCTGTTATGAAAGGTGAAAAACTTATAGGTATTATTACTCGTCAGGTTATTGAAAAGGCAATATATCACGGTTTTAGAGATTTACCTGTAACAGAATATATGACAACTGATTTTAAGACTGCTGCACTTACCTCATCTGTTTCAGAGGTTCAGGAGGCAATAATTAGTTATCGCCAGAGGCTTCTGCCTGTTATCCAAGATAATCAACTTATAGGTGTGATAACCCGAACAGATGTTTTGAGGGCAATGCACGAGGATGTGATGGAAAAACCGTGTTTAATTGCGGATGAGTATACGAGAAGACGCAAGTTTGTTTCAAAACTTATACACGAGGTGCTGCCTGAAAGGATTTATAATATCTTAAAAGATGCAGGTCATATTGCTGAAGACATAGGTTTCAATGTCTATGCGGTTGGTGGTTTTGTCCGTGATTTAATAATGCGGCATAAAAACCTTGATATTGACATAGTTGTAGAAGGTGATGGTATCCGGTTCGCAAATGAATTTGCAAAGAGATTTAACTTAAGGGTCAGAACCCATGAAAGATTCTCTACAGCAGTGGTTGTATTTCCTGATGGTTTTAAGATTGATATTGCAACAGCAAGGCTTGAATATTATGAAATGCCCGGTGCCCTTCCAACAGTAGAACTTTCATCCATAAAACTTGACCTGTATAGGAGGGATTTTACTATAAATACATTAGCCATAGCCCTTAATCCGAAAAATTTTGGTGAACTAAAGGATTTTTTTGGCGCCCAAAGGGATATAAAGGAAAAGGCAGTAAGGGTATTGCATAACTTAAGCTTTGTTGAAGACCCCACAAGGGTATTCAGGGCAATCAGGTTTGAACAGAGATTCGGTTTTAAAATAAGCAGGCATACTCAAAATCTTATAAAGAATGTTGTGAAACTGGATGTATTTCAGAGGGTAAGCGGGAAAAGGATATTAGAGGAGACAATAGCAATCATTGGAGAAGATACCTACACATCTGCTATAAGACGAATGAAGGAACTGGATATTTTAAAATTTATTCATCCTAATATAGTTATGGATAAAGATATAGAGGCGATTCTTGAAAGGGGGGAATATGTTATATCATGGTATAAACTGTTATATCTGGATGAAAAGATAGAAAAATGGCTAGTAATA
The DNA here is from genome assembly GCA_016223005.1 of Deltaproteobacteria bacterium. Taxonomy (NCBI): domain Bacteria; kingdom Pseudomonadati; phylum Myxococcota; class Myxococcia; species Deltaproteobacteria bacterium. Next base: position 13,327 of record JACRPW010000025.1, read on the forward strand.
TTTTTACTCCTGACAGACAGGTTAAAAAACGATGATTTTCTCTCTTTGTGTAAGAGGCTTAATATAGAAGGCAAATATAGATTAAGAATTATCAATGCAAGAAACGACGCAGTAATGGCATTAAATAATCTACAAATGCAGGTGTCAGCAGGGCGGGAAGGTATAAGAGGCAGCGAAGTCTACAGGATTTTAAAGCCTCTGCCAATGGAGAACATACTTTATATAATGACAAGGTCAAAAATAGAAGATGTTAGAAAAATAATATCAAACTACATAACACATCTTAAGGATTTAAAGACAATCCTTACAGGCAATGATTTAAAAGAAATGGGTTTGATAGAAGGGCATATCTATTCGGAGATCCTTGATAAACTTCTGGGAAAGAAACTGGATGGAGAGATTAAGACAAGGGAAGATGAGATTGGTCTGGTTAAGAAGGAGTTGCAGCCCAAAAATAGACATTGATTTTTGGGGCTGTATATTTATAATGCCAAATAAATCATTGGAGGGTATGTATTTATGAATATCTGTGTTGTGGGGACAGGATATGTGGGTCTTGTTACAGGCACATGCTTTGCAGAGTTTGGCGTGAATGTTACATGCGTTGATAAAGATAAGGGCAAGATAGACATGCTTAAAATAGGCAAGGTTCCTATATATGAACCCGGCCTTGAAGAACTTGTTGCCAAAAATACAAGGGAGGGAAGGCTGTCTTTTTCTACTGACCTTGCAGAGGGTATAAAAAAATCCCTTGTTATATTTATTGCTGTTGGAACACCGCCAAAAGAGGACGGCTCTGCAGATTTACAGTATGTTGAGGAAGTGGCAAGAACTATAGCAAATAACATGAACGGCTATAAGGTCATTATTACAAAATCTACTGTGCCTGTTGGCACAGGCAAGTTAATTGAAGATATTGTCAGAAAAAAACTAGGCAGCGAAAATCAGTTTGATGTAGTTTCAAACCCTGAATTTTTAAGAGAGGGTTCGGCAATAGAAGATTTCATGAGACCTAACAGGATTGTAATTGGCGCAAGAAGTCAGCAGGCTATTGCAATACTAAAAGATCTGTATTCACCCTTATATCTCTTTGAGACACCGTTTATAATAACTGATATAGAAACCGCTGAACTTATAAAGTATGCATCCAATGCATTTCTTGCCACAAAGATTTCGTTCATAAATGAGGTGGCAAATATCTGTGAAAGGGTTGGTGCGGATGTGCATATGGTCGCAAAGGGCATGGGGCTTGACAACAGGATAGGTTCTAAATTCCTTCATCCCGGTCCCGGATTCGGAGGTTCATGTTTTCCAAAGGATACAATGGCAATAACAAATATAGCGAAGACGCACGGATATACCTTTGAAATAGTTGAGGCTGTATTAAGGGTGAATGAGAGGCAAAGAGATATTATGGTGGAGAAGATTAAAGATATGCTGCAGTGTTTAAAAGGCAAGACCATTGGTATTTTGGGACTATCATTCAAGCCAAATACAGATGACATCCGCGAATCTCCAGCCATTGATATTGTAAAGAGGCTCCTGAATGAGGGGGTAAATATAAGGGCATATGACCCTGCTGCAATGGAGGAGGCAAGAAAATTTTTTGGTAATAAAATAATTTGTTGTAAAGATGCCTATGATGCGGCAGATGGAAGCGATGCCATTGTAATACTTACAGAATGGAACCAGTTCAGAAAACTTGATATGGGAAAGATAAAAGGGCTTTTAAAATCGCCTATTCTGATAGATTTAAGAAATGTTTATAATCCGCAGGCACTGATGGATAAAGGGTTTATCTATGCAGGGGTCGGTAGAAGATAGGCAGATGGCAAAGGGCAAAAGGCAAGAGGCTAAAGGCAAAAAGCGAAAAGTTGAAAGCCTTCAGCCTTCAGCCGCAAAAAGTATGCTTTTTGCCCTTCAGCCTTTGATGAGACAACTCCCATCCATTGATAAAGTGCTGCAAAGTGAAGGATTAAAAGATGCCATTAAAGTCTATTCAAGACAGTTTGTTGCTGATGTGGTGAGAGAGGTGCTGGAGGGGTTGAGGAAGGAAATAAAAGTCAGGAGTCAGGAGTCAGGAGTCAGGAGTCAAAAAATAGAAACATTAGTTAGACAAAGGATTGAACAGAAACTAAAACCTTCTTTGAAAAAGGTCATAAACTTATCAGGAACAATCCTCCATACAAACCTCGGCAGGGCGATACTTTGTGATGAGGCTGTAGAGGCAATCAGGACAGCAGCAGCAAATCCTGTAAATCTTGAATTTGATGTTGAACTGGGTGAGAGGGGTGACAGGGACAGCCACATTGAAAGCCTTATTTGTTATCTTACAGGCGCAGAGGCAGCAACCGTAGTAAATAATAACGTTGCTGCTGTGTTTCTTACGCTGAACACCCTTGCAGAAGGCAGGGATGTTGTAATCTCAAGGGGTGAACTGGTTGAGATAGGCGGTTCATTCAGGATACCTGATGTTATTAAAAAGAGTGGATGTAATCTTGTTGAGGTAGGCACAACAAACAGGACGCATCATGAAGATTATACAAATGCCATAAACCCAAATACTGCATTTCTTCTCAAGGCACATACAAGCAATTACCGCATAATAGGTTTTGCGTCCTCTGTTCCATTAAAAGAACTTGTAAGTATCGGCAGAAAACACAGTCTTCCTGTTATAGAGGATTTAGGCAGCGGTTCTCTTGTTGACATTTCCATGTTCGGTCTTCCAAAAGAGCCTGTTGTAAGGGAGAGTATTGAAGCAGGCGCTGATGTTGTAACATTCAGCGGCGATAAACTCCTCGGAGGACCTCAAGCAGGGATAATTGTTGGCAAAAGAGATTTCATCAAACGGTTAAGAAATAACCCATTAAAAAGGGCGCTGAGGCTTGACAAACTTACAATTGCAGGGCTTGAGACAACACTGAAATTATATCTCAATATTGAGACCCTCCCGCAGAAACTTCCAATCTTGAGGTTTTTAACCCGTCCTGTTTCAGATATAGAAAAGACTGCAAAAGATGCTGCAAATCTTCTAAAAAACCATATGAATGGTTTTGAAATAAATATTGAAGATAGTTGTTCCCAGATAGGCAGCGGCTCCCTTCCTGAAGAAACCATACCCACAAAGGTCATTTCTATAACCCACAAGAATATATCCCCTGAAAAGATATTTGATATGTTTCTGAAAAGCACACATCCCATCCTTGGCAGAGTCTATAAGGGGAAGTTTCTGCTGGATATGCGGATGATAGAGGATACAGGGGATTTAGAGATTCAAAAACTTAACTTAAATCCTGCGTGAAAATTTCATACTCTATCATGTCCTGAATACCCGCCTCTCTAAAGCCTTTTAGCCTGAGTCTGCATGAATCACACACACCACATGCCTTTATCTCATTTTTATAGCATGACCATGTGAGATGGAATGGCGCCCTTAGTTCAATGCCCTTTTTAACTATTGCTGATTTTTTTATGTGGATAAGCGGAGTAATTATCTCTATTTTTGTTTCAGGTTTTGTTCCGGCATCTATTGCCTTTTCAAATGCCTCGTAAAAGATTTCTCTGCAGTCAGGATAGCCTGAACTATCCTCCTCCACAGCGCCAATATAAATCCTTTTTGCTTTAATAACCTCTGCCCATGATACCGCAATAGAAATGAGATGTGCATTTCTGAAAGGGACATAGGTGGTGGGGGTGGAGAGTGGAGGGTGGAGGGTGGAAAGTGGAGAAGTGGCAACCTTTATAGTTTCATCTGTCAGTGCAGACCCGCCGATTTTTTTGAGATAGGCAATATCAACTATAAGCCGTTTTTCCACATTATAAAAATCCGCAATGTCGTTGAATGCCTTTAATTCTCGTGTCTCGGTTTTCTGTCCGTAATTCACATGCAGAAATGCAAGTTCGTTCTCAAGACTTGCAATGGCAGCAGCAACAAGACTGTCCATTCCACCGCTGACAAGGACTATACAAAGTGGTTTAGAACCTGCTTTATTCATTTTTCCCCGCCTTTCTCGCCTTTCTCGCATCTTACATATATCATAATGCCGTATGATTGCCCATGAAAAACTCAAAAAACCAGAGGAAACAGGTTCTAGATTAGCACTCTAATCTTTGGACTGCTAAAATTCCCTTGACAATTTTAAGGGTAGTGAATATATTATTGTAAAATTTTTAAATTAAAAGGAGGTAGATGTATTATGAAAATTAAACCGCTTCACGACAGGATTCTGGTGAAGAGACTGGAAGAAGAGGAAAAAACAAAAGGGGGGATAATCATCCCTGACAGCGCAAAGGAAAAACCCGCAGAGGGTGAAATCATTGCAGTCGGAACTGGAAAGGTCAGCGAGGACGGCAAGGTTACACCACTGGCGGTAAAGGTCGGGGACAAGGTGCTTTACAGCAAATATGCTGGCACAGAGGTAAAGGTTGACGGTCAGGAGTATCTGATGATGCGCGAGGATGATGTTCTTGGAATCATAGTAAAATAATTTAACAAAGAAAAGACAGGCGTGAGGCTATAGGCTATGGGCGATAGGAAAAACAATAAATACGAGATTCCCATAGCCTATTGCCTATAGCCCATTGCCTGCTTTAAAAAAAGGAGGAATAAAAATGTCTGCAAAAGATTTAGCCTTTGGTCAAAAGGCAAGAAATTCAATATTAAACGGCGTCAATGTGCTTGCTGACGCAGTAAAGGTAACGCTTGGTCCAAGGGGCAGGAATGTTGTAATTGAAAAATCCTTTGGCTCGCCGACTATTACAAAAGACGGCGTGACAGTTGCAAAGGAGATAGAGATTGAGAACAAGTTTGAAAACATGGGCGCACAGATGGTTAAAGAGGTGGCAAGCAAGACAAGCGATGTTGCAGGAGACGGAACCACAACCGCAACAGTCCTTGCACAGGCAATTTACAGGGAAGGTGCAAAACTGGTTGCTGCAGGACATAATCCAATGGATTTGAAGAGAGGCATTGACAGGGCTGTTGAAACAGCAGTCGCTGAATTAAAAAAGATGTCAAAGCCTACAAAGGATAAAAAAGAGATTGCTCAGGTAGGCACAATATCTGCCAATGGAGACAACACCATAGGCGATATAATTGCAGAGGCAATGGACAAGGTAGGCAAAGAAGGTGTTATAACTGTTGAAGAGGCAAAGGGCATGGAGACAACCCTTGAGGTTGTTGAAGGCATGCAGTTTGACAGGGGCTACCTCTCTCCATATTTTGTGACAGACGCTGAAAGGATGGAGTGCGTTTTAGAAGATGTATTTATCTTAATCAATGAGAAAAAGATTAGCAATATGAGGGATATGCTTCCAATACTTGAAAAGATTGCAAAGATGGGCAAGCCGTTTGTTATTATATCAGAGGATGTAGAGGGCGAGGCGCTTGCAACATTGGTTGTAAACAAACTCCGCGGAACACTCCACGCCTGCGCAGTAAAGGCGCCGGGCTTTGGAGACAGGAGAAAGGCAATGCTTGAGGATATAGCAATACTTACAGGGGGCAAACTCATTGCAGAAGAACTCGGCATTAAACTTGAAACCGTTGATATTAAAGACCTCGGAAGGGCAAAAAGGATTGTGATTGACAAGGAGAATACAACAATTATTGACGGCGCTGGCAAGAAGGCTGATATTGACGGCAGGGTAAAGCAAATCAGGGCGCAGATAGAAGAAACAACATCTGATTATGACAAGGAGAAACTTCAGGAGAGACTAGCAAAACTCGTAGGCGGAGTTGCTGTAATAAATGTAGGCGCTGCAACTGAAACAGAGATGAAAGAGAAAAAGGCTCGTGTTGAGGATGCCCTCCATGCAACAAGGGCTGCTGTTGAAGAAGGCATTGTCCCTGGCGGCGGTGTTACATATTTAAGGGTGTTGTCTCAGGTTGAAACGATTAAACTTGAAGGGGACCAGCAGTTTGGCGTTAATATTGTTAAAAAGGCGCTTGAAGAGCCGATTAGGCAGATTGCGGCAAATGCAGGCGCTGAAGGTTCTATAGTTGTCGATAAGGTTAAAAAGGAAAGCGGCGCATTTGGCTTTAATGCTGCTACTGAGGTATATGAAGACCTTTTAAAGGCAGGCGTTATTGACCCGACAAAGGTTACAAGATATGCCCTTCAGAACGCTGCATCCATTGCAGGACTTATGCTGACAACAGAGGCGCTTATTGCTGAAAAACCAAAGGAAGAAAAAGGCGGAATGCCGGGTGGAATGCATCCTGGAATGGGCGGCATGGGCGGAATGGACATGATGTAATTTAAATCTATCTGGGGACAGATTTTAAATCTGTCCCCAATTCTTAATTCTTTACAATTCTTTATTAAAGGGGCGGTATCTATGCTGCCCCTTTTATATTTTTGATAATCTCCTCAAATTTAATATTTAAAATATCAATCGGCGCTCCTGTGATTCTGACCCTCTTTCCCCTGGATTTAATGCCCTGAATAAGGCATAAATCTTTCTTTTTTATTTTAAGCCGCTCTGCCAGAAATTCTATAAGGGATTTGTTGGCATTACCGCCAATAGGCTGAGATATGAGTTTAACCTTGAGTCTAGCGCCATGTAAACCTGCAATCTCATTCCTTGATGCACCCGGCTGGATATAAAGTTCTAATAGGATACCGTCTTTGTCTAGAGTAATGAAAGGGAATTTACCAGTCATGCGGCATCAGCCTTACTATCTTAGTTGGACAGATAAATCTTTTAATGTCCCTACAATAAAGAACTGTAAAAATACTATTGCAAGGATAAGTATAAGCGGAGAGAGGTCAATGCCTCCAATATAAGGCATCCTCTTTCTTAGAGAATACAAGGCAGGTTCTGTTACCTGATATAAAAATCGGACTATAGGATTATACGGATCCGGACTCACCCATGATATAAATGCCCTTATGATAATGAGCCACATATAAAATGTGAGCAGATAATCCAATACTACAGAGGCGGCATAAAGGAAGTTACCGATTACAAACATGTCGCTTCGCTCCATTGAAAAGTGCAAATTGTAAATTGCAAATTGTAAATTGATTTTCTTCCACTGTAAAATTCCAAATCTTCAATTTTCAATTTACAATTCAATATTGCAGAAATATTGCCTACCTTCCTGTCAGTTCCTTTGACTTTATCGTTGCTGCCTCTACAGCCTTTATTATATCACTCCTTAAAGCCCCCTCTTCAAGTTTTTCAATTCCTGCAATGGTTGTGCCTCCAGGAGAGGTAACCATATCCTTTAATTCAGCAAAATGCTTATCGCTTGTAAGGGCAAGTTTTGCAGAGCCAATCACTGTCTGGATGGCAAGGATGTTTGCAGTTTTTCTGGATAATCCCATCTTTACACCTGCATCGGAAAGCGCCTCCATAATCAGAAAGATGTATGCGGGCCCGCTCCCGCTGAGTCCTGTTACAGCATCCATCAATTCCTCTTTCTCAATGAAGACTACCTTGCCCACTGTCTCAAATATATGCAGGGCAAGATTTTTATCATCTTCTGAAACACCATGTGCGGCATATATCCCTATGGCGCCTTCGCATATAAGTGCAGGTGTGTTTGGCATAACCCTTATAATCGGAGGGGCAGGCGGAGGGACATATTCGCGTATAAAGTTTACTGATACACCTGCTGCAATAGTGATTAGAAGTTTATCCTTTGTTATATCGTCTCCTATCTCTTTAACAGTCTCTTTTATATCATTTGATTTAACAGCAAGAATAACAATATCAGCGCCTTTGACCACCTCAAAGTTTTTTGTGAAAACCTTTATCCCGTATTTTTCTGTGATATACGAAAGCCTTTCCTTGAACTTGTCAGAGGCAAGTATTTGTCCCGGTGTAATCTTTTTGGATGCAAGAAGTCCGCGTATAAGCGCCTCTCCCATATTGCCTGCACCTATAAAACCTATTGTCTTGTTTGCCAACATAATTACCTCCATGACTGATTTATGCAGGACTAAAGTCCTACCCTTAATATTTAATATCGGAAATTAAACTTTAAAATTAAGTCTTTTTTTTATTTTCCCTCTTACCGAATATTGCTGTCCCAATCCTTACAATGGTTGCCCCTTCTTCTATTGCCGTTTCAAAGTCATTTGACATGCCCATAGAAAGTTCTGTCATGGATACATCCTCTATGCCTTCTTTCTGAACATCCCTTGAAATCTCAAAGAGCCTCCTGAAATACGGTCTTACATCTTCAGGGTCTTCAAAGAATGGCGGTATTGTCATAAGTCCTTTTACAGCAATATTCTTTAACCCTGCAACACCTTTTACAAGGTTTAAAACATCGCCTTCACAGCAGCCTGATTTGGTCTTCTCTCCTCCGATATTCACCTGAATCAGAATATCCATCTTTTTTTCTGCCCTTTTGTCAATTTCCACAGCCAGTAAAGCAGTATCAACAGTCTCAATCATGTCAAACAGATGGACAGCATATTTCACCTTGTTCTTCTGCAGGGTGCCGATAAAGTGCCATTTTGCCCTTGAATCTGAAATCTGAAATCTCAAATCTGAAATCTTCTCTTTTGCCTCCTGAACATAATTTTCTCCAAATATGTTGATACCACCTGCAATTGCATCCTTAATCCTTTCGGGTTCAACAGTTTTAGTTGCTGCCGCAATCCTTATATCAGAAGGATTTCTGCTGCTTCTGTTTGCAGCGCTTGCAATACGCTGCCTCAAAATCAGTATATTCTTTTTAATATCAACAGACATTGGTTTTATAGCATCTTTTAAAATTCAATCCAAGCGGATTTTTTGAAATCCTCTATCCCAATATAATGTATCCACCCCATCTCCCAGACAGCGCCCAGAAAGAGCAGTGTAACAACAAAGAGATAACACCATTTCATATCAACTATAGATTCCTTTAATGCGTCAATAGTTCTTTCCTTTTTCTTCCACTGACTTGGAAATGCAATGGAAAGACCGATGTTGATACCTGCCAGAGTGGAAAATATATATCCGCCGAATTCAAGGATAAAAGTGCCGATAAAGAGTATCTTAAGAATGGGAGAGGCTGGGATGCCGTAGAATAAGATTCCTATATAAAGTGCCCTGCCGATTGTTACCAAAAACGGCAGAAAAAATATAATACCTGTAAGGGTCGTGGAAATAAAGGCTCCGAATATGAGATTAAAGAAAAATGTATATAAAATCTTAAGCGGCAGATATGGTGCAAGGGGTCCCAGAAGCGGCTGTAAATAAGACGCTGAAGGGAGGTACTTTAATATCTCTTTTCTGATTTCCATTATCTCCGGCACACCTTGCATTACCATCCGCTGACCGATGATAATGAATACAAGGTTTAAAAGGACAAGGGTGAGGAGCAGTCCCTGAAACTCAGATGCCTTATGCCATGCAGTCTCATATATCTCCCTTATCTTATGCATTACATTTTAATAACCTTAATTGCCTATTATAGTCAATATCCAATTGATTGCCCAAAAATAGACATTGATTTTTTACGGTGATTGACAATATGACTACTACTATGCTAGATTGCAGCCTAAAACAATGAAGGTTGAACTATCGCCATCTCAGATTATAACACTTGGTTTTTTGGGTATCATACTCATCGGCACAATAATCCTTGCCCTGCCCATATCATCTGCAAAAGATAGTTTAACCCTTGTGGATGCCCTGTTTACCTCAACATCAGCAGTATGCGTTACAGGTCTTATTGTGATTGATACGCCAAATGACCTTTCCATGTTTGGGCAGATAGCAACACTCTTGCTTATCCAGATTGGCGGGCTCGGCTATATGACATCTGCTACCATCCTTTCAATAGTTGTTGGTAAAAAGGTCGGGTTGAAACAGAGGTTGGTTTTGCAGGAGGCATTGAATGTTTTGAGTCTTGAAGGGCTCATAAGGTTTACAAAAGGGGTTTTGAAGGTTACATTTTTATTTGAGTTAATAGGCGCGGTTCTTCTATCAATAAGATTTGCTATGGATATGGATATATTTAAGGCAATATATTTCGGGATATTTCACTCTATCTCTGCATTCAACAATGCAGGGTTTTCTCTCTTTTCTAATAATTTGATGGGATACCGAAACGATATCTTCAGTAATATTGTGATTACAGGACTGATTATAATAGGCGGCATAGGTTTCCTTGTAATAAGCGATGTGTATAAATATACAAGACGCGAGGTTACAAGACTCTCAACCCACACAAAACTGGTGATTTCGGTTACCTCTACCCTCATCGTATCAGGCACCACTGCCATCCTTCTGTTTGAATATTTTAATCCCCAGACATTTGCCTCTTTTTCTCTAAAGTCAAATCTTTTAACAGCATATTTTCACTCTATATCAGCAAGGACAGCAGGTTTTAATACCATTGATATTAGTTTAATGCAGAGTTCTACCCTTTTTCTTATAATAATGCTTATGGCTGTTGGCGCATCACCCGGTGGGACAGGCGGCGGGATGAAGACAACGACATTTGGCGTAATGATGATTGGTCTCTGGTCAACCATCAGGGGACATACAGATACAGTCTTTTTTGAAAGGAGGGTGTCTCATGAGTTAATTACAAGGGCGTATGCAATCGGGGCAATGGCTTTTTTAGTTGTTAATATATCAACCCTTCTCCTCCTCCTTGAAGAAAAGTCGGATTATCTTCACACACTATTTGAGGCTGTGTCTGCATTTGCTACTGTTGGGCTATCTGTAGGCGATGGAGGTGTCAGGAGTCTTTCAGCGCTTTTCACCGATATGGGAAAACTTACAGTGGCACTAACAATGTTTATAGGCAGGGTTGGACCCCTTACAATGGGGATGGCTGTAATAAAAAAGGCAGAGATGGTAAGACTGCGGTATCCTGAAGGCAAGGTATTGATAGGATAAACACAGGAGGCTTTATGAGAAGATTTGCTGTTATTGGTCTGGGCAGATTTGGATACAGTGTTGCAAAAACACTTGTAGAAAAGGGATGCGAGGTTCTTGCAATAGACGATGATGAGGAAAAGATAAAGGATGTAAGCGATTTTGTAACCCATGCTGTGCAGATGGATGCAACTGATGAAGAGGCGCTCCGTCATGCAGGGGTTCATTATGTTGATATTGCTGTGGTGAGTATCGGTGAGAATATTGAGGCAAGCATACTGATTGTCATGACATTAAAGGAGATGGGTGTTAAAGAGGTGTTGGCAAAGGCTGTAACCCCTATTCATGGAAAGGTTCTCCGAAATATAGGTGTAAGCAAGGTCATCTTTCCTGAAAGGGATATGGCGATAAAGGTGGCAACCAGCCTTGCGACACCAAATATCCTAGAGCAGATTGAACTTTCGCCTCAATACAGCATCGTAGAAACCTCTGTGCCAAAAGGTCTTGCAGGAAAAACCATCATGGAAAGTGATATAAAGAATAGATTTGATGTAAATGTGATTGCCATCAGAAAAAGGGTGCCGGTAATTACAGAGGCTGGCGAGCCTGATTTTATTGAAGAATGGAATGTATCTCCATCAACTGATGACAGGATAGAGGAGGGGGATGTATTGGTCATGATTGGCGACAACAAAGATTTAGAGAAACTAAAGAAAGGATAACTTATGACAAGCACAAACAATATAAGCAACAAACATGAGTCTAATCAGTCAAAGGTCAAGGATTTGATTGAGATGGGCGAGTTTTATTTTGTAAATCAAAAATGGGATAATGCTGTTGAGGTCTTAATGAAGGCTAAAAAAATAGACCCTAACAATCCCGATGTCTATTATAACCTTGGCATTGTATATGAGATGAAAAACCAGTTTGAAGATGCAAAGCAGATGCTTGAAAAGGTGTTAAAAATAAAGCCTGACCATGAATGCGCCCAGAGACACCTCAATAAATTAGTCGGGACATAACGATGTAAATATTTAGATAATGCCAAACATAAATCTCAATATAGATAATATTACCCTATTCCTTTCAAAAGAAGAAATTTTTAATCTCCAGCCGCAGGTTTTTAAAATCCATGAGCAGATGGAAAAAAGGGGGGGGGCGGGCAGTGATTTTATTGGCTGGCTTCATGTACCGTCTAAAACATCAAAAGATTTACTCAAAGAAATACATTCTGCGGCAGAACATATAAGGGAAAATTCTGAAGTATTTATCTGCATCGGCATTGGCGGCTCATATCTTGGGGCAAAGGCAGCCCTTGGGTTCGTTAGTCATACATTCTATAACCAACTCCGTCCTGAAAAAAGGCTCACCCCTGAAATCTACTTTGCAGGGCATAACATGAGTTCCGACTATCTTTCTGATTTACTGGAGATAATTGGCGATAGGGATATTTGTATAAATGTGATTTCCAAATCAGGGACAACCATTGAACCGGGGACTGCATTCAGGGTCATTAAAAAACTTGTTGAAAAAAGATATGGCAGGGATGAGGCAAGAAAAAGGATTTTTGCAACAACGGATAAAGAAAAAGGGGCATTAAAGAAACTTGCTGATATTGAAGGATACAAAACCTTTGTTGTGCCTGATGATATTGGAGGCAGGTATTCGGTTCTGACGCCTGTTGGTCTTCTGCCTATTGCAGCTGCAGGGATTGATATTTTTGAACTCATGGAAGGTGCAAAGGATTTTGAGGAACTCACATCAAACCCTGATATAAAATTAAACCCATCTTATCTTTATGCTGCTATCCGCTATCTACTGTATCAAAAAGGCAAGGCAGTAGAAATCCTCTCATCATTCCATCCATGCCTGCATTATATTGCGCAGTGGTGGAAGCAATTAACTGGAGAGAGTGAGGGTAAAGATAAAAAAGGTGTGTTTCCTGCTTCAATGGATTTTACTACAGATTTACATTCCCTTGGACAATGGATACAGGACGGACAGAGAATCATATTTGAGACATTCATGCTGATTGAAAGGTCAAACAGGGAATTGCTTATACCATCTGCAAAGGATAATGGCGATGGGCTTGGATTTATTGCAGGTAAATCTTTAGATTATGTAAATGACAAGGCATATCAAGGCACTGCTCGGGCACACAAAGACGGCGGAGTTCCTAATATGACGATTTCTATTAAGGACAGGACGCCCTATTCCCTTGGACAACTCTTTTACTTTTTTGAAAGGGCTATAGCAATGTCAGGTTATCTACTAGACGTCAATCCATTCAACCAGCCAGACGTGGAGTTTTATAAGAAGAATATGTTTGCCCTTCTGGGAAAACAATAAAAGAATAAATGCCTCTGCAATATTTGCGAAAACAGATAAAGCGGACATTCTAATCTGTAAATCGCCAGTTTGTAAAATAGCGAGGTTTTTAATCACTATTTTACGGCATAATCTTCTTTCTTCTGGAAGCCTTCGCTTACCATATGCACAGATATTGCAATATTCATGGCATTCTGCCAAATAGGCATATCTTCAAAACCCTTATTTCTCATTTCCTGTTTCTTATTTCTGTATTTAGCAGTTTTTCCAGCGCTGCCTTCTGAACATGCAGCCTATTTTCTGCTTCATCAAAGACAGCAGATTGTTTACACTCTATTATATCGTCTGTTATCTCTTCTCCCCTGTGGGCAGGAAGGCAGTGCATGACAACAGCGTCTTTTTTTGCAAGTTTTAAAATATCTTTATTTATCTGATACCCTTTAAAATCTTTTACTCTTTTTTCCCTTTCTTGTTCCTGTCCCATGCTTGCCCATACATCTGTGTTCAAGACATCGGCATTATTGGCTGCCTCTTTCAGGTCTATTAAAACCTCAATCTTTGTTTGAGCATTCTTTTTTGCATGCTCCAATATTTTTTTGTCTGGTTCATATCCTTTTGGACATGCAAGGAATAAATCAAACCCAAGTATTGCCGCAGCCTCTATCCATGAATTTGCCATGTTGTTTCCGTCGCCTATCCATGCGACCTTAAGACCATTGTAATGCCCCTTTTTTTCAAACATGGTAAATACATCTGTCAAGACCTGACATGGATGGTGTAAATCAGTCAAGCCGTTTATAACAGGTATCTCCGAATGTTCTGCAAACTCCTCCACAATATCATGCCCGAATGTGCGGATAACGACAGCATCTATATACCTAGATAAAACTCTAGCAGTATCCTTTATTGGTTCGCCTCTGCCTATCTGCGAATCCCGATGGCTTATAAATATTGCATTCCCGCCCATCTGATACATTGCTGCCTCAAATGATACGCGGGTTCTTGTTGATGCCTTTTCAAATATAAGCCCCAGTGTTTTACCGATAAATGGTTTATAAGGGATGCCCTTTTTATGGTTATCCTTCAGGACACGAGTTCTTTCAAATAATTCGTCTATCTCGGATTTTGTCAAGTCAGATATTTTAAGTAAATCTTTTTTCAAGACTGCACCCCATCCAGAACAGGCATTAGAATTTCAAACATCTCATCCACTTCATCTTTTGTAACAACAAGAGGCGGGATGAACCTAATTATCTTGTCTGCTGTGCAGTTTATAAGGAGTCCTTTTTCAAGACATTTCTTGACAATATCTGCACCCGGAATATCCAATTCCATGCCAATCATTAAGCCCTTGCCGCGAACCTCTTTGATGAACGGATATTCTGCCTTTAGTTTATGTAATTTTTCAATGAGATATTTCCCGATCTTCTGACAATTTTCCAGTATACCTTCTTCCAAAACCGCCTTTAATGCTGCAATGCCTGCTGCTGTGGCAAGGGGATTTCCGCCGAAGGTTGAGGCATGCGTCCCCGGCACAAAACTCTTTGCAATCTCATCAGTTGCCAGCATGGCGCCGATGGCAACGCCGCCTGCCAGCCCTTTTGCCAGCGTCATAATATCCGGCGTTACGCCGTAATGCTCATAAGCAAATAACTTTCCCGTGCGCCCCATGCCGACTTGAACCTCATCGAAAATTAGAAGCATGCCTTTTCCTTTGCAGAGTGCCTTCAACCCTTTCAGATAATTATCGGACGGAATATTCACCCCGCCCTCACCCTGAATAGGCTCAACCATAACAGCGCATGTCTCAGGTGTAATTGCAGATTCCACTGCTTGGACATCATCAAAAGGAACATATATAAATTTTTCTAAAAGCGGCTCAAACCCTTGCTGGAACTTCTTCTGTCCTGTTGCAGCAAGGGTTGCCATAGTCCGCCCATGAAAGGACTTCTCCATTGTAATAATCTGAAATTTATTTTCATCTTTATCTTTAAAATATTTCCTTGCAAGTTTTATTGCAGCCTCATTTGCCTCTGCCCCTGAGTTGCAGAAAAACACTTTGTCGGCAAATGAGTTTTTGCAGAGGAGTTCGGCTAATTCTGCCTGCGGCTCAATGTAATAGAGGTTTGATATATGAATAAGTTTTTCTGCCTGCTCCTGAATCGCCTTTACAACCTTTGGATGACAGTGTCCTAGATTGCAGACCGCAAGGCCTGCAACAAAATCCAGATATTCCTTTCCATCTGCATCCCAAACCCTGCATCCCTTGCCTTTTGTGATGGCAATGGGAAAACGGTTGTAGGTGTTTGCAATATATTTACTCGTTAGATTTATGATTTCCTGTGTAGTCAATTTTACCCTCGTTTTTGGAAGCATGGAGATTTATTAAATTACCAAATTAAAACTCAAAATACAAAAGAAAAATGTGATAATTGCCGAATATGAATAGCCAAGTCATATATACCTCCAGTAAAGCTGGAGGCTTGAAAGATGTGAACCGCTCAAAGCGGTTTAAAACCATGAGCCGCATAAATGCGGCTGCTATTCAAACATTCTCAACTGGTCAAGTCTTTTCTCTCCTTCCTGCCTGCCTGTGCCGTTGGCACGGCAGACAGGCACGCAGACAGGATACTTCGGAGGTATACTTATCAGCATATGCAGATGGTCGGACATCAAATGCCCTTCCAACACCAAAGACTCTTTTGACCTCTCCAAGATATCTGCGTATCTCTCCATACATTACCTTCTTCCGATATTTCGGTATCCAAACTATATGATACTTGCAATCCCATACTGTATGAGATAAACCTTGCTTGTCTTCCATTGAAAGCCTCCTTTCCTGTAAACTTTGAGCGGTTCACAGTTAGGGAGGCTTTCATATACTCCAGTAAATGTCAAACTCTACGAGTCCCCCAGCAAAGCTGGGGGTTTACTTATTATTATTATGACACAGCCTCAAGGATTAAATGTGATAAGAATAATATGTTCACACGAGAGGTTTATAATATCTTAAGGCATTGCCTGTGGGGGGGGATAGGCAGGTAGAATTTGTGCTTGAAACCTATGACAAGGAAACCATATCAGAGGTTGTCAGACATAGTTCATATCTTTCCCCTAAAACTGTCAACTACTGGTGCCTGTGTTTGAATATTAAAAAGGAGGATACGCGATGTTTTACGAGGCAGTTCCCAAGGATGTGGCATCCCTCATCAGCAGGCTGAGTTCTTTTCCTTTACCCAATAATACCTATATGGCTGGCGGCACTGCTGTTACCCTCTATTTAAGGCACAGGGTTTCTATAGATGTTGACCTTTTCACGCAAGAACATTTTCTTACAGGGCCTATTTATAGATGCAATACGAAAGGACCACTCAGTTCACATAGAAGGTGTTTCGGATAGAGATTCCCTGGTAGCAGAAACAGGGGGCGTGAGATTAAGCCTCTTCTAGTATCGATATAAAGAGGGGTCTTGTGTTTTTTGATGATGCAGAAAGGGGATTAAAAGATATTATCCTCTTGCCCAAAAATATACATTGATTTTTACGGTCTTGAAAGGGTCTTCCCTATGTCCCATTGATCAGACTGAATGGGAAGATGTTAAAAGGTTTTTTATCCGGGTTGTTTTGTAAACCCCGCACCACGTTTGCGCGGACTGTGCGGGCGGGGCATTCTGGCATGGAGCGGGGTAGACATCCCTTAAGGAGTTATATATTATGCCATTACCTAAAAAATCCATCCTAGCGCTTGCTGACGGCACTGTGTTTGAGGGCTGTTCCTTCGGCGCTGAAGGCGAGGCGATTGGCGAGGTTGTGTTCAATACATCTATGGCAGGGTATCAGGAGATTTTGACTGACCCGTCTTATAAAGGGCAGATTGTTACAATGACATATACCCAGATTGGCAACTATGGAATCAATGAAGAGGATGTTGAGTCTCATAGACCATGGGCAGAGGGTTTTATAGTAAAGGAATCTTGCGATTATCCAAGCAACTGGCGGTGCAAGGAAACATTAGACAGTTATCTAAAGAAAAATAATATTGTCGGAATAAAGGGCATAGACACAAGGGCTTTGACAAGGCATTTGAGGACTCACGGCGCAATGAACGGTGTTATATCAACAGAATTGGGGACAGAAGTTGGGGACAGATTTGAAATCTGTCCCCTATTATCTGTCCCCAGCCTTGTTAAAAAGGCAAGGGAATTTCCATCCATGGCAGGGCTTGATTTAGCAAAAGAGGTTACATGCAAAGAGCCTTATTATTGGAAACAGGGCTTGTGGAATTTAGAAAGAGGTTATACACTCCGAACTCCGAACTCCGAACTCCGAACTTACCGTGTGGTTGCCTACGATTTCGGAATTAAATTCAACATCCTCCGCAACCTTGTCCATTTTGGATGCGATGTTACTGTAGTGCCTGCGTGGACATCTGCCGAAGATGTTTTAAAGATGAACCCGGATGGTATATTCCTGTCTAATGGTCCCGGAGATCCTGATGCTGTAACATATGCCATAGAAAATGTAAGAAAACTAATTGGAAAAAAACCGATATTTGGAATCTGTCTGGGACATCAAATACTTGGTTTGGCCCTTGGCGGAAAAACATACAAATTAAAGTTTGGGCACAGAGGTGGCAACCAGCCTGTAATGGATTTGACAACAAGAAGGGTTGAAATCACAGCGCAGAACCACGGTTTTGCAGTGGATGTGGATTCTCTGAAAGGGATTGCTGAACTTACGCATATAAATCTGAATGATAAAACAGTGGAGGGGCTTGCACATAAAAAACTTCCGCTCTATTCTGTCCAGTATCATCCAGAGGCGTCCCCCGGACCTCATGATGCAAGTTATCTCTTTAAAAGGTTTGTGGATTTGATGGAGGGCAGATGGTCGCTGAACTTGATTCAGGAAGTAGGGGGGTTGCGTCCATCATAAATGAGCCTTATATCCGGGTTTGCTTTTAAAAAGTTCTTTATGTTTTGCAAGGTAATAGACGATTGCTATATTAAGCACGAGCGCACCTATACGAAACAAAGTCTGTGCCTGAATAACCTCATACACCTCAAAAGGAATAAATAGCGATGTGGCGAGGACAGTAAGCCATTCAGCCCACCGCCTTCTTTTATAAAGTCCATAAGATTCTGTAAGATTAAGTGATGCAAAGAAAAACATGCCTGTCCCTACGCCTATGATTGTCCCATTCCCAACCATGCCCAACCTTTTTATGGCACTTTCTACATAGTAATTATCCATATCAAGATTAAAGATGCCCACAATCTTGTTTGCAATCTGTCCCATATCTTGATTGATAAGGCTTATTGCGCCAATGGACAAAAGAAAACATACTATTCCAAGAACAAGTTTTTCAATTATTATGAATTTTAGAAAACCTTCGTGTTTTTTCATAGATGACGGCTTTCCCACAGCATTAGAGAATCAATATAAAAAGGATAAATAGTATATATAAAAAACCATTTACTGATAAAAGTAAAGGGGTTATTTTTATATTTCTGATTGTAAAAAGATACAGCCACCCTGCTGCCATAAGTGTAATAATGCTGCTTGCTGTAACAGTAAGGTTTGTTGTCCATGGTGTAAGAAATATACCTATTGCAGGCAAAAGGCTTCCTTGAAAGACCATTGCACCTGTAATATTTCCAACTGCCATAGTGTCCTTGCCGTGTCTTATCCATATAATGCTGTTTACCTTTTCAGGAAGTTCTGTGGCAATCGGGACAATAAGAAGTGAAAGGGCTATTACAGGCACCTTTAGGATATTAGCCAGATGTTCAATCCCTGTCACAAACCCTTTTGCCCCAATGATTATGAATGTCAGGGCAGCGAGGAGTTGAATAACAACAAAAAACATATGGTCTTTAAATATGGCAGAAAGATAAAGACTCTTTCTTTCTTCAGTGGTATGTCCATCCTTTGCAAGGGTTTTACTTGCCTTTACTGTTTCAAGCACATAGTAAAAATATGACATGACAAGGACTATAGCAATAAAGACCCTTAAGAGCCGCCATGCAGGTGGTGTAAATGCAACAAAAAAGGCAAGTGAGAAAGCAAATAAAAAGAATTCCAAGTCCCGTTTAAAACCAGAATGTTCAGGGTTTATTGTGGTTTTTTTCCTCTTATCTTTAAATATGAATGCAGCCATGCCCATAAGGAATATGGCAATGGTTGAAAGCATTAAAGGTGCACCAAGTATGGCGCCGACACCCACCTCTTCACTTATTTTCTGGGAATTGCCTGCAAATATTGCTACAAGCGGGACCATTGTTTCAGGGAGCGCTGTGCCTACTGCTGCAAATATGCTCCCGGTCACACCTTCTGAAAACTTTAGTTTTGCTCCAAGTGATTCCACAGCATTTGTAAAAACTTCGGCAGCAATCACAATGATGACCAGAGAGATTAAAAGTATGATTAAGTCAGAAGCCAAATTAAGTTACACTCCTTTAATCCAAAAAAAGCGGTTGCCCCGAAAAATAAAAACTTAAATGCATTTTTCGGGTTAACTATGGGGCTTGGACAACCGGGGACAGCCCCTGATGCCCCTGATAGAATCAATCAGGGGCATTCAGGGGTAAAATCTGTCCCCAAATTTTCACGCATCACGTATAACGCACACGCACAACGGTTTTTTCAGATACCGTCAATTATCGCATTCAATGCTGCGCTTGGACGCATTGCCTTTGATGTCTTTTCAGGATTTGGAAGGTAATAGCCTCCGATGTCCTGCGGCTTTCCCTGAGCGCCAATAAGTTCTGCATTAATCTTTGCTTCATTCTCTGCCAGTTCTTTTGCAGGCTTGGCAAAATGTTTCTGGAGTTCTGTATCTTTAGTCTGCGCTGCCAATGCCTGCGCCCAATATAATGCAAGATAAAAATGGCTTCCCCTGTTGTCTATCTCGCCGACCTTTCGGGCAGGAGACCTGTTGAAATCAAGGATTTTGCCGATTGCCTCATCTATTGTGTCTGCAAGCACCTGAGCCCTTTCATTCTTTAATGTATTTGCCAGATGTTCCATCGATGCCCCAAGGGCCTGAAATTCTCCAAGGGAATCCCATCTTAAGTATCCTTCTTCCTGAAACTGCTGGACATGCTTTGGCGCTGAGCCGCCTGCGCCTGTCTCAAAAAGTCCGCCGCCCTGCATAAGCGGAACTATTGAGAGCATCTTTGCGCTTGTGCCGAGTTCAAGAATAGGAAAGAGGTCTGTAAGATAATCACGGAGAACATTGCCTGTAACTGAAATAGCGTCTTTCCCCTGTCTTATCCGCTCAAGAGAAAAGCGGGTTGCCTCAACAGGAGGCATGATTCTGATATCAAGACCTTTTGTGTCATGGTCTTTAAGATAACAATTGACCTTTTCTATTAACTGCGCCTCATGCGCCCTGTTTTTATCAAGCCAGAACACAGCAGGCATTCCGCTTAACCGCGCCCTTGTTACCGCAAGTTTTACCCAGTCCTTTATTGCAGCATCTTTTGTCTGGCACATGCGGAATATGTCCCCTTCTTCTACATCCTCTTCAAGAAGTGTCTTTCCTGAAGCGTCAACCACGCGGACTATTCCGTTTCCGGGGGCTTTGAATGTCTTATCATGAGAGCCGTATTCCTCTGCCTTTTGCGCCATAAGACCAACATTTGGAACAGTTCCCATTGTCCTCGGGTCTAATGCCCCGTTCTTTTTGCAGTCATCTACAACTGCCTGATACACGGCTGCGTAACATCTGTCAGGTATAACAGCCTTTGTATCATGGAGTTTACCGTCAGGAGACCACATCTTTCCGCCGTCTCTAATCATTGGAGGCATTGATGCGTCAATAATCACATCGCTTGGAACATGCAGATTGGTAATCCCTTTTTCAGAGTTCACCATTGCAAGTTCAGGACGATTTTTGTAACATGCCTTAATGTCAGATTCTATCTCTGCTTTTTTTACATCAGGAAGATTTGCGATTTTTGCGTAAAGGTCGCCGAGTCCGTTGTTCGGGTCAACTCCAAGTTCTTTAAATACTGCTGCATGTTTTTCAAAGACATCTTTGAAGAATACATAAACAGCATGGCCAAAGATAATCGGGTCAGAAACCTTCATCATTGTTGCCTTGAGGTGTAAAGAGAAGAGCGCGCCGCTCTTTTTAGCATCTTCAATCTCCTCTTCATAAAATTTGCGTAGACTTCGGCAGTTCATTACAGATGTGTCTATAACCTCGCCTGCCTTCAAAGATGTCTTTTCTTTTAGGACAACTGTTTTCCCATCCTTGCCTGCGAACTCAATTTTGACATTTGTCGCCTCAGCAACAGTTGTGGATTTTTCAGTGCCATAGAAATCTCCGCTTTTCATGTGCGCCACATGCGTCTTTGAGTCTTTGCTCCACGGAGCCATTTTATGAGGATTCTTTTTAGCGTAATTCTTTACAGACGCTGTAGACCTTCTATCCGAATTTCCCTCTCTTAAAACAGGGTTGACAGCGCTTCCCAGAACCTTTCCGTATCTTGCCTTGATTTCCTTTTCACTGTCGTTTTTCGGCTCTTCAGGATAGTCAGGGACATTATAGCCCTGAGACTGGAGTTCTTTTATTGCCGCCTTTATTTGCGGGACAGATGCGCTGATATTCGGCAGTTTGATAATATTTGCATCAGGCGACTTTGCGGCGAGTTCGCCCAATTGCGTCAGATAATCCGGGGTTTTTTGCCCCTCTTTCAGGTTTTCTGGAAAGTTTGCCAGAATCCTCCCTGCAAGAGAGATGTCTGCTGTTTCAATCTCAATGCCTGCTGTCTTTGTGAACGTCTTGATAATGGGAAGTAAAGAGTAAGTCGCCAGCATTGGCGCTTCATCGGTCTTTGTCCAAAAAATCTTCTCTGACATAAAATAACCTCCTGTAAGTTTAAAAATAGAATAGAATTTAAAGCAAGGTAGATTCTGGTTTTGTTATATTGCAGCATCCCCGATTTAGACACTCGGGGACAGGTTTATGCCTTCCGCATCACCCCCTTTTTGCTCCAATAAAAAAAACCGTCTGGCATACAACAAATATAGATATAAAATTTGTTATATGTGCCCAGACGGTCGGCTTTATTGTGTCATATCTTCCACTACCCCGGTGGTGGCCACCTTGATTCCGTCAGTTATGGAAGCAACTTATGAGGATGATTTTCTTACTATAAAAACAGGGGGTTGTCAATCTTTTTTTGAAAACTTTTTTTGAAAACTTGAAGTGGGGTTAAAGTTTAACTGCAAGGAGATTTTCTTATCCTGATGGCACCCAGCAGCAGATTTGCTATAATTGATATAAAATATATTTCATCTTCCTGAAACTCTTTTGAAGTAATAGTCTGCACATTCAAAACACCGAACAGTTCGCCTTTTTTGATAATAGGATGGGACAACATTGTGGTATATTCCTGCTCCCGCAGTTCAGTAAATTTCTTGTATCTTGGGTCATTGGATACATCTTTTACAATAATAGTCTCCCCTTTTTGCGCTGCTGCACCTGTAATTCCCTCTCCCAACTTTAGTTTGACCTTTCCGATTGCCTCTTTTCTAAAACTTGTGGTTGCCCTCAAAACAAGTTCTTTTCCATACCATAGATATATTGATGCCGCATCAACACCTAATCTTTTTGCTGTTTTTTCAACAACTGACTGCAGCACCTCATCAAGCTCATAGTCAGAACTTGCAAGCATGCTTATCTCTTCAAGGGTTATGATTTCCATCTTTTCCCTGTTTGCCTTTTCCATCTCAAATATAAGACCACCATCTTCATCCACCTTTATATGTGAAAAGGTATCCATTGGCAAGTATGGATTTATGGCCTTACTCGCAGCAGGCATATTTTTAAATTCAGAAAATCCACATGAACAGGATAGTTTTATTCTATAATCATCCACCCTGTCGCTTTTCATTTTTTTGCCGCATTTTCTGCATCTCGTAATGACTTCCATATTCCCTCCCATGAACCCCCAAAATACAGTTACATTTTTTGAATCTAATTCCCTGTTTCCTGAGGGAGAACAAGTTTTACAACCTGTCCGTTCTCGCCAAGTTTTCCTAATGGTTTCCCATTTAACTTTAAACCCACCCCAGCTGCATTTCCGATTACAATAGAGAACTTTTTCTTTGCCTCCCATACTATATTCTCACTGTCTCTTAACAACACCTCAAAGGGTTTTTCATCGTCAATCTCAACCCTCATCCATGTAGGCTTAATCGTCAGTACCTCAAGTTTAAGTTTTTTAACATCATATACTCCACCTTGATGCATATCTGCCTTATTTGCAGCCTCATGTATCTTATCAGTTTCTCCTGTAGTTGTAATACCAGTATCTGCTTGTGGATTATCAGCAGGTGGTTTGGAGGGTTCTGTCAAACCGATACCAACTGTACTCCCCTCCTTATGTGTATTAAGATTAACCTTCTTATTATAATACGCATAACCAAAATATGAGGCAGTCAGGATAAACACAAAAAATATAACTAGAAGTGCCGGGTTATGAATCAAAGGTAAACCCCGTGCCGGTGTCTTATCATCTGTAGAGACTGCATCAGTATGACAGGGTATTTTTTCTGATCTCTGATTTGAATCATCTGTCAAATTATCTGATTTACTGCTTAAATACTCTTCGTAGTGGAGAACCGCATCATCACTATCAATGCCGGCATATTTACAATATAACCTTATAAAACCTCTGACAAAGGTAGGGTGCGGCAGATTTGCATCATCATTTTCCAATGCGGCAAGCCATTTCATCTGTATCTTTGTAACCCTGGATATATCCTCAAGGCTTATACCCCGCATCTCCCTCTGTCTTTTCAGATATACACCAGGTTTTTCCATAACACCTTTTAAAGAGAGCTGCTTTGCCATAATACCCTTATTTTAAAGACTTAAGATTTTCCATTGATGAACGTGCCATATCAGTATCAGGCAAAATCTTAATAACCTCATTAAATGACTGGGCAGCCCTTTTTTTATCGTTTAATTTCATTGAAACAATCCCGAGGTTGTAATATGCCTCAGCATAATCAGGAACATGTTTTATTGCAAGGGCAAAAGAGTCTTGAGCATCCCTGTCCCTGCCTGTCTTCATATATGCCATCCCCATATTATTATAGGCAAGACCATATCTTGGATTTGCACCTATTGCCTTTTTATAACTATCAATCGCCTTTTCATAATCTCCTTTCTGAAAGTATGCCCACCCCATATTGTTAAATGCTGTTTCAGGTGCGGTATAAAAGATATTTTCAATTGCCTTTTTAGATTCTCCGATTGCCTCATCCCATTCCCCTTGTTTTAGATACACTGCCCCAAGGTTTGTATGTGCCTCTGAAAACTTTGGGTTTAATCTTATTGCCTCTTTAAAATGTCTTATAGCCTCTTCATTAAGTTCTCTATAAAAATAGGCAAGACCAAGTGCATTGCGATATACTGCATCTTGAGGATTTTTTTCAACAGCAGATGAGAGTTCCTTTAATGCCGGCGGTAAATTGCCTTCGCTTAAGTGAACGATGCCAAGACGATAGTGTATTGACGCCTCTTCCTTTAAATCTGATGCAGCACAGCCGTATAAGGCAGTGAATAGTGAATAGTAAATAGTAAAAACAAATATAAAATTTTTGATTTTTGACTTTTGACTTTCTTTTTTCATATATCCTCAAAATGTGTAAGTTTTTTAAATTCCCTGTATCTTTCATTAATCTCCTTAAGTGTCAATGTCTTCATGCGATTTAGGCTGAAATCCTCTACATTAAATGATGCCATAACGCTTCCAAATATTATCGCCTGCCTTATATTATCCTCTGAAATATTATCTGTGTTTGCAAGATACCCCATTAATCCGCCTGCAAAACTATCCCCTGCACCTGTTGGATCAAATATAGACTCCAGCGGGTATGCAGGTGCCGAGAATATTGAACTGCCATTGAACATAAGGGCACCGTATTCACCCCTCTTTATTATTAACGTTTTAGGACCATAGGACATTATCTTTCTGGCAGCCTTAACCAGATTCGGCTCTGCTGCAAACTGCATCGCCTCACCTTCATTTATTACAAACAGATTAACTCTGGAAAGAAGTTTTATAAGGCTTTCTCGCTTGCCTGTTATCCAAAAATTCATTGTATCACACGCAACAAGTTTAGGTTTATCAACCTGTTCCAGTACATTCCACTGCAGGTCAGGGTCTATATTTGCAAGAAATACATAGGGGATGGATTTATAATCTTCAGGTATCTGTGGTGTAAATCTCTCAAATACATTGAGGTGTGTTTCCAATGTATGTGCCTCATTCAAATCATAGTCATATCTGCCCTTCCATCTGAATGTCCTGCCTTCAACCTTTTGCAGCCCCTTTATATCAATATCCCTTGATTTTAGAAAAGAGATATGTTCTTCAGGGAAGTCACTACCAATAACAGCGACAAGATTTACATCAGAAAAATAACTCGCTGCTGTTGAAAAGTATGTGGCTGAGCCGCCGAGCACATCTTCTGCCTTACCAAAAGGTGTCTCAACAGAATCAAATGCAACAGAGCCAACAACAAGGATACCCATTATGCCTCCTTTCAACGGTTATGTTAATTTTCTGCATATTCAAACAAACTTGGAATAACATTTTTTCTGTCCAGATGTCCATTTTTCAATACAATAGGTATGTGGTCAATATCTTCTGGATTGTCAGGAATGCAATAAAATTGTTTCAAATACTTCCAATCATTCAAAAATTTCTTTTTTTAACCCTTGCGTTTCAACCTGATTTTTTATTACAAGCAGGGTTTCTTTTAAAGAATTTACATAACTTTCATATTTTTCCTGAAATATTGGATTGCAGAAATAAAAAGTATTTTTATCAATTACAGTTTGAAATTTGATTTCGCCTGTTTTCATTGGATTTTACACCCTCTCATACGGGTCAAATAGTTTTTTATATTCATCAAGTGCAAATCTGTCTGTCATTCCTGCTATGTAATCGCAAATCAGCCTCTCTTTGCCCACCTCATTTATATTTGCATATACATGCGGCGGTAAGAGGCGCGGGTCTTCTTCATATATCTTAAAAAGGTGTTTTATGATTCTATTCGCCTTATCAGCCATCCTGATGACCCTGTGATGCTCATATAGATTCTCTTTAAGAAATTTTTTAAGTTCTTTATTTTTCCTGTCCATATCAGTAGAGAATCGGGTGATTGGATGACCTGTCTTTCTTATATCTTCTAAACTATTTATCCCATAATCCCTGATACATTTTAAGGTATTTTCAACAAGGTCTGTAACCTGCTGATTAATTATTTGAATGATTGTCTGGGATTTTACTGCCTTAATATCCTCGTCTTGATACATCTTTTTTACCTTGCTAAAATTTTCTTTCCACAACTCTATTTCATCCAACTTGTCTATCTCCAGCATACCTGAAGAAATGCCGTCATCAATATCATGATTATTATATGCTATCTCATCAGATATATCAACAATCTGTGCCTCAAGGCATGGGGCATTTTCAGGTTCATATTCATCCAGAATATCAGGGCGGTCATGTTCTGATGAGTGTTTTACAATACCCTCTCTTACCTCCCATGTGAGATTTAAACCTTTAAATTTGGGGTATCTATGCTCTATATTTTCAACAATCTTTAAACTCTGGAGATTATGTTCAAAACCTCCATGGTCTTTCATAAGTTTATTAAGGGTTTTTTCACCTGTATGTCCAAACGGTGGGTGTCCAAGGTCATGGGCAAGGGCAATTGCCTCTGCGATATCCTCATTTAAATCCAGCGCCCTTGCTATGGTGCGGGCTATCTGTGCAACCTCTATAGTATGGGTGAGCCTTGTCCTGTAGTGGTCTCCCTCGTGATACACAAAGACCTGAGTCTTATACTCCAGCCGCCTGAATGCATTGCAGTGAATAATCCTATCTCTATCCCTCTGAAATGCTGTTCTAAAGGGATGTTCAGGCTCATAGTATCTCCTGCCCCTTGAGTCTTTGCTTCTCATTGCATAAGAGGCGAGCCTTAAAGCCTCTTTATCAATTATAGAATCAATTACCCTTGCCACTATCACACCCATCCTTCAGCCCTGCAAGGAAGTTCTTGTAGTCATCATAATACTCATCCATCAAATCAACAGGGGCAATCTTATCAGTATCAATCTTTTTCTTTTCTTTTAGAAATTCTTTAAATGTCACTTAAAATACCATTAACCCGGCTGAATTTTTCATCCCATTACATCTTGTAAAGGGAAAGCCTTTCTACTATTTGTCCGTTTTTCAAATGTTTTTCAACTATCTCCTCAACATCATTTACACTTACATTTTTATACCATATCCCTTCAGGGTAGATAACTACTGCCGGGCACATATCCCCTTTTGGTTCTGTTTCCTTACATACACTCAGACACCCAGCCTTAGATGTCTTTATCTCATCTTTGAGATTATACTCATCAAGTTTTTCCCTGAACTTCTCTAATAACTCCTCAGAACCCTTTGATACACAGTGTTTACCCTGACTCACAAACAGATGCAGACGATATGGTTTCATACTATCTCCTCTCCTTTCAAGTGCCTCTTCACTGCAGATATTGCCTTTGCCCTGTGGCTTATCCTGTTTTTTTCTTCTGGTTTAAGTTCTGCCATTGTCTTTTTTAATTCAGGCACATAAAAGACAGGGTCATAACCAAAACCATAACTGCCCTTTGGTTCAAACGCTATAAAACCCTTGCACTCACCCTCTGCGATATATTCTTCACCTGATGGAAAAACCACTGCTATAACTGATTTATATTTGGCGATTCTCTTCTCAAAGGCAATGCCTGCAATCTCTTCTAACAGTTTTTTATTATTTTCATCATCTGTTGCATTTTCCCCTGCATATCTTGAAGAATAAACACCGGGCATTCCATCCAACACATCCACCATCAAGCCTGAATCATCTGCAAGGGCAATCTCCCTTGTATGTCTTGCAGCCACCCTTGCCTTTTTCAGTGCATTACCCTCAAAACTGTCGCAGTCCTCTATAATTTCAGGTATATCAGAAAAATCTTTTAAGGACAAAAAGTTGCCACAAAATGCAACTGCATTTTTTGGGTTAATATCTCTATCACTAAAAAGTGCCTCAATCTCTTTTATTTTATGATTATTCCTTGTTGCAAGAACAATCTTCATTTTAGACTGCCGAGGAGTCCCATCTGCTTTTTTGTCAGTTCCGTTGTGCCTCTGGATGCAAGAGAGATCATATCTTCCATATCTTCTTTTGAAAACGGACAAGTCTCTGCTGTGCCCTGAACCTCAACAAATTTACCGCTGCCTGTCATAATCACATTCATATCAACATGAGCCTTTGAATCCTCTTCATAGGTTAAGTCAAGAAAACTTAAGTTATTAACAACACCGACACTCACAGCAGCAACGGAATCCAGAATAGGAGCAGTATTTATAGTGCCTTTATTTTTCATATTCTTTATCGTATCAACAAGCGCTACAAATGCACCTGTAATTGATGCTGTTCTTGTTCCGCCGTCTGCCTGAATAACATCACAGTCAATCCATATAGTCCTCTCACCAATGGCATTAAGATCAACCACTGACCTAAGCGACCTGCCTATAAGCCTTTGAATTTCGTGGGTTCTTCCACCTACCTTTCCTGCAGATGATTCCCTTCTTATCCTTACCTTTGAGGAACCGGGGAGCATAGAATATTCCGCTGTTATCCAGCCTTTATTTGTTCCTTTTAAAAACGGCGGCACACCTTCCTCAACAGTGGCAGTGCATATAACCTTTGTATCCCCCATCTCTATCAGCACTGAACCATTTGAAAATTTTAGAAATTTCCTTGTTATCCTGACACTGCGAAGTTCATCTGCCTGCCGTCCATCACCCCTGATAAAACCACGGCATTTATTATTTTGCATACCCTGCCCTCACTTTCAAGAAAGAAAAACTATCCTTATCAAGGGACACCAGCACATTTAATAAACTTAAGTTTTCCTTAATTATTGGTATCTTTTTAATATAAAGCCCTGCCAAAGTCTCCTTGAATCGCACAAGTTCCCTTAATTTATTTTTCCTGCTTAAAGTTGCGATGGTTAGATATAATAGTTCAAAGGCCCTTTCGTAACAGTATCTAACCTCAACGAAATCACCCTTTTCTATCCAATTGCCTGCCCTGTTTAACTCATTGGCAATCATGAGAATCTGCTTATAAAATGGGAAGGAACGCCATTTTTCTTTTGTCATGGTTTTATGGTATTTAAGATTCATATTCTACAAGGTTATCTATAATCCCAGTAATCCTTTTTCTTATTTCCAAATTTTCAACTTCCATAGAAAAGTTGTCCTGATGAGGACGAATGTTTATCAAAGATGTATATTCTATGAAATCATTTTTGTCTTTGAATGGATAGAGATTTATCCCCCATAGATTTTCTTGTTCCGAACCATTTTCCAAGAGATAAGCCTCTAAATCCGAATGAAGTTCAGCATCAATAGCAAGAATATCTTTCTGTACATCCACAACTACCTTTATCATTGTTTTAAAATAACCAAGATAGTTATCTGTAAGTTCATTTCTGGAGATTCTGGAATCTATAATCTTCACTGTAAATAGCCTTAACCTTTTTTATCACTGCCTGCTGCCGAAAGCGCTTCTATGCACCGCTCGCATACCTCTGGATGTTCTTTAAACTCCCCTACCCTTTCGCTGTAGTTCCAGCACCTTGCACATTTTTTACCCCTTGCCTTGTTTATACCTATCTTCAGGTTTTTTATTTCCTGACTTTCAAACATAATATCTGAACTGTCAAACACATACCCTTTGTCCAGCAAAGAAATTTGAGATATAATCAGTATTTCCTTGAAAGTTTCAGCATACTTCATAAGAATCTCTTTAAGTTCACCTTCCGCTGATATTTTAACCAATGCGTCAAGGGAGTGTCCTATTACCTTATCTTTTCTTGCATTTTCCAATGCCTTTGCAGCCTCTGTCTTTGTGCAAAGCAGTATGTCCCATGTTTCAGAAAGTTTGTCGTTAAGCCATTCATTTTTGATTTCAGGAAATGATGAGAGATGCACACTGTCAGTATACCTGCCCGGCATAAAATGCCATACCTCATCTGATGTAAATGGGATAATTGGTGCAATAAGCCTTACAATATGGTCAAGGATATAATATATCGTTGTCTGCACTGCCCTGCGGTTTCTTGAAGCCGCACCTAAAGTATAGAGGCGGTCTTTAATTACATCAAGATAGAATGCGCTTAAATCAACACTACAAAAGTTATGAAGACTGTGATAAATCACATGGAATTCAAAATCATTGTATGCCTTTAAAAGCCTTTCAGTGAGTTTTGTAAGTCTATGGAGTATAAGGCGGTCTATCTCAGTAAGTTCATTGTATGGGACAATATCCTTTTCAGGACTATAATCATAGAGATTGCCCAGGATAAACCTGCATGTGTTTCTTATTCGTCTGTATGCGTCTGATAGTCTTGTGAGTATCTCCCCGGAAATCCTTATATCTTCCCTGTAATCTTCTGCTGAGACCCATAATCTTAAAATCTCTGCACCATATTTGTCTATAACCTCTTGCGGTGCTACCACATTGCCTATGGATTTACTCATCTTTTTGCCGCTGCCATCAACAACAAAACCGTGCGTCAGGACAGAATTATACGGTGCTTTTCCCCTTGTGCTGACAGAGGTAAGAAGCGCTGAATGGAACCAGCCTCTGTGCTGGTCGCTCCCTTCAAGATAAAGGTCAGCAGGATACTTCAGATTATCCCTATCTTCCAGAACCGCAGCAAAACTTACACCTGAATCAAACCAAACATCTAATATATTTTCTTCTTTTATAAATTCTTTACTCCCACACTTCAGACATTTTGTGCCTTGCGGCAATAACTCTGCCGCACCCTTTTCAAACCATATATCAGCGCCATGTTTTTCAAATTCATCTGCGAGCCTGTTGATTATATCCTTATCCAGAAGCACATATCCGCACTCCTTACAGTCAAATGCTGTAATAGGCACCCCCCAAGCCCTCTGCCTTGATATGCACCAGTCAGGTCTGTTTAAAACCATATTATAAATCCTGTCCCTGCCCCATGAGGGTATCCACTGGACTTTATCAATCGCCTCCAGAGATTTTTTTCTCAAGTCATTATCTTCCATAGATATAAACCACTGCTCTGTTGCCCTGAATATTATTGGATTCTTACACCTCCAGCAGTGAGGATAGGAATGCTCAATACTATCTTCTTTTAACAACGCGCCTTTACATTTAAGAAGTTCAACTATATTCTTATTTGCATCAAATACCTTCTGCCCTTCAAACTCTGGGACTGCATTTGTAAACCTTCCCTGATTGTCAACAGGATTGTAAATATCAAGATTGTATTTCAGCCCTAACTCGTAGTCATCCTGACCATGCCCCGGTGCTATGTGAACGCAGCCTGTGCCTGTTTCAAGGGTTACATGGGTTCCAAGAATGATTATGGAATCCCTGTCAATAAACGGATGTCTTGTCTTTGTGCCTTCAAGTCTTGATGGATAAAAGGTATCCAGTATTCTATAATCAGTCCAGTTGAGTTTTTTTGCAACATCTTCTAATAGCCCTTTTGCTACAATATATATCTCTGCCCCTTGCCCCTGTATCTCTATCGCCGCATACTCCAATTCAGGATGCATTGCTATTGCAAGATTTGCAGGCAGGGTCCACGGTGTGGTCGTCCAGATGATGATGGATACATCTTTATTTGCAAGACTTGGAATTTTTTCCTTGAACCTTGAATCTTGAATCTTGAATCCCACATATATTGACGGCGACCTTTTGTCAGCATATTCAACCTCTGCCTCTGCAAGCGCTGTCTGGCATGAACTGCACCAATGCACAGGCTTTTCCCCTTTATAGACAAGACCTCTTTCAACACACCTGCCAAGTTCTCTCAATATTGAAGATTGATATTTATAGTCCATCGTAAGGTATGGCTCATCCCATTCGCCAAATACCCCAAGCCTTTTAAATTCTTCTCTCTGAATGTTTACAAACTTTTCCGCATATGCGCGGCACATTTTTCTGGTTTCCATCTTTGTCTGCTTACTGCTTACTGCTTTCTGCTTACTGTCTTTTTCAACCTGAAGTTCTATTGGCAGACCATGACAGTCCCAGCCCGGCACATAATCGGTTGCCTTCCCTGCCATAAACCTTGCCTTTACAATTATATCCTTTAAGATTTTATTCAGGGCGTGTCCAATATGGATATGTCCGTTTGCATAAGGCGGACCGTCATGCAGGATATACTTCTGCCTGTTTTTGCTAATCTCTTTGATTTTGCCGTAGAGATTTTCATCTTCCCATTTTTTCAGAATATCAGGCTCATTTTTACTAAGATTCGCCTTCATTGGAAAGTCTGTATTTGGGAGATTTAAGGTTGTCTTGTAATCCACTACAAAAGCCTCCTGATTTTAAGTGTAAAGCGTCAGACTTATAACCACCTGCGCACATCCTATAACAAATCCGAGTGCCCCGCCAATCCATTCTATATGTTTTAATTCTTTTGCAATGAATTTTATAAGAAGTGCCTCAAACTGCTCAAGATTAAGGTTATCTATCTTTGAAACCAGCATATCTTTTATATCTATCTTTTCCTGAAAATTGTTGACCAGTTCCCCTTTTTTTTCATCAATATGTTTCAGCGCCTCTTTCGTAAGATAATATTTTATATGATACAAGAGGTTCTCTGACAATAGACCAATAATCGGAAGACTCTTGATTCTGGTTGCCTTGAATCTATGCTCAATTATCTCATCAACTGCCTTTTCAACCTCTGCTTTCCATTCTATGCATTCAAGGATTTTAGAAAAATCTTTTGCATTCAGAAGTTCATTTTCTATAGTCTTTGCAATGGTTTTTGCTATCTCTTTCCTTCTCTTTGGGATAATGCCCTGCAGTCTGTAACCGAATATGTTTACAGGCTCGTAAGGACGAAACAGCATCTTAACAGCCACATAGTTTGTAAACCATCCGATTAAAGCCCCTGCAAGCGGAGGGATAAGGATGTTATACATGTTACCTAAAACCTCCTTTTATCAATTTCCTCCTGATAGAACTTTTTATACAAAACCTCCCACTCCCTGCTGCCTTCAGGAACCTGTTTTGACATAGACCTTATTTTTTCTCGGGCAGCATCATCTGCCGTATCTTCTATCTTTAGATAGTTTGTAAGGGTTTTTTTTATCTCTCTGAGTGCCTCAGCATCATCTGTAAAATCCACAAGGTCGTCCTTCCAGATACCGTCTGTAATGATGTGTGAGATGTGGGAAATTCTGTCTTCTGTCAGCCTCATAGAACTATCCCCCGTTCCTTTGCAAGTTTATTCTTTATCATCATAAACATCTTTCTATAGTCCATTTTGCCTCTGTCCATCTCGCCTGCATGCTGCTTCATTATATTTTCAACCTCCCTCTCCAGTTCATCTTCTGCCTGTAAGTCCTTCAGGAAAAGTTCTGTAATCCTTTTAAGGACAACATCTTCATCAACTTTGAATAATATAATGCCCTTTTCTTTTAGTTTATCCAGAATTATTCTTGAAATCTTTTCAACCTGTTCAATTGTAAGCCTCATAGTATCTCCCTTGTTTTAAACAAAGATGCTAGCACACTTTATCATCATCTTGCAAGTTTTGGGGTTTTTTGGGGTTTTCTGAGGCTATATGTAGAAAATATTTTTGCGGCTTATAGGCTCTGACCCGAAAAATAAAAACCAAATACATTTTTCAGGTTAATCCTTTCACAAAAGTAATGCCCTTCTATTATCTTGCGGAGTTTTTTCTCTTGACAGGGGCATGTTAATGGGTGAAGACCCAATGACAATGCTCTGGAAAGAAGATACAGCGGAAACATATGCTGTGCGATGAAGCAGTCTGTTTTGTCGTTAGATTTTTATGGTTTCATTAGACCCTTAATACTTTTTCCTATACTCTTTAAGGGAGATGTGATTTTCTCCTGAGCAGATGCGAGCATCTTTTTCTTAAACACATCCTTCAGGTCATTTTGCGGATTTTTCATATTGCCCCATACATTAAAATTAACTGCAATCTCTCCCTCTTTCTTTAGAAGTCCTAACACAAGGGGTGCAGAAATCCCCATTAGAACTCCCTTTGACTCTAAATCCATATCCTTCAGTTTGAGCGTAGAAGGTGCTTTTATATATTCCTTAACTATGCTGAAGTTTGATTCAAGGTTTAATCTCCCCTTTTTGACCCTAACATCTCCTCCCATATAGGGTCCTAAAAGTGTCATATCAAAATCTTTTAGCAAAAGATTACCCTTGAAATTTTTATCAGGTATCTCTCCATCAGACTTCAACACAATCTTTCCGTCATTGGGCAGTTTCGCAGATGTGCTGATAGTCATCTTGTCCTGAAGGATGTTTGTTTTGCTATTAACATCTACAGTTACATTAGTTATTTCCATTTTAAAACTTTTAAGTTCATCAGTAATCACCACTTTCCCATTACTCACTTCCAAAACCTTTACAATAACTTCTATTGACGGCTTTTCATCCTTCTTCTCCGTCTCCTTTTTTATATCAGGCACAGGCATCAGCCATTTATTCTGTTTCGTTCTTTTAACCCAAAAAATGCATTTCAAAAAGACATACCTATAGAACCACGCCTATCAAGGCAATTCACGAATCATTATTAACAAGGGCACTGTTGACCTTTTCCGTTATAAAGGAATCAAAAGGAAAGAATAGGATTAAACCTGTTGCAGCTAAAAAGATGATAATGAAAAACCAGAGTATAATCTTCTTAAACATATTAAACATAGCCATAATAAAACTACACTTTCTTAAGTATTGTCAAATGAAATGCAGCCTATTTTTTGGGTTTTATGCCCCATTTATCAATCGCCTCTATTGCCCAGTCAACATTTTTATCTGTATGGCAGTTGTTGCACGCATTAGGCACGTCATACTCCTTTGTCATCTCAGGTGATATAAATTTGAATGTATGGTCTCTTGATTCAGCGCCGTTTGCGTGTTTGCCTGTCTTCACCATGTGGCACTCCATGCAGTCGCTTCCTGTGCTGGTGCGTTTGTGTCTTGTATGCTCTTCAATCTTCTGATATGAATATGTAAGCCCTGCCGGTGAATCAGGACCATGACAGGTAAGACATAAATTATTGCCGGGTTTGTAAACAAGTGATTTATATTCTGTGCCGTGAGGATTGTGGCATGTAAAACACTTTATTCCCTGTTTATACATCTCGCTGAATTTATATGTATTGCCATGAACCATGTTTTTGTTAGCAGAGTCGTTGGTCCAGAATGTATATGTTCCCTTACCGTGTTCAAACGGATCTTCAACCCAGTATTTGCTCAATACATCACCGGGTTTGAAGCCCATTGCCCAGGCGGTCTTATTATCAACATTCTTCCCGCTCAAATGGCATTGGAAGCAGACATCATTTGCCCTGTCCACATCCAGAAGACCGGGATTTATGATTTTATTGTCCCTTACATACTGGCTTGGTTTTATTACCTTGCCTGCCTTTTTCTCTTCGTCTAATTTATCCATTGCCTCTACATGCTCTTTCCCTGGTCCGTGGCATGCCTCGCACGCAATATTTCTTTCAGAGGATTTTTTTGTTTCTAAATCATAACCTGTTTGGTGGCAGCCTTCGCATAACCTTGATGCAGGTTTTTGATCCCAGTCTTGGGAGTATTGCGGAACCCACCAGTCCTTTTTAGGCACATATGGCTGCCACTTGTTCTTTTCAACATTCCATTCTGCCGGATGTATAAAGTAGTCGTCGCCTATTTTCTTGGCATACCTCTGTTTGAACCTGGAGCCTATAAGAATATCAACATCATCCATATTGAATGTCCGCACAGGGTCTTTGGAATTAAAATCGCCGAGGACATTCTTATCAGTGCCGTCCCATATCGGGGTCTGCTCCATTTTATTATGAAATGTCTTTTCCCAACCTGCATACTTTGCCTCGTGGCATCTTTTGCACTCTTTTGAGCCGGCATAATCTTTAAAAGGCGCATTATAACCTGCCTGCTGCTGCATTGCCTTTTCCATATCCTCATAGCCGTGCATAGGAATGCCTATCGCAGGAATCAGTAAAATTACTGCAGGAACAGCGAGCATAACCATTAGTTTCAACATCTTTTTGTGCATAAACCCTCCTTATGAATGTAACTCAAGGCTTTAGCCTTGAGGGTTTTAAACCCCTGATAAAAACATTCAGGGGCAGGCTCTAAAGGTTTGAGTTACAACGCATCACCACCTCCTTTTGATATATAGAGCATCTCAAAAACCTCCATGCCTTTTTTAAGCATTTCTTCATCACTCTTTGCGGTTTTTCTTATGCCATTAAGGATTTCTTCCACGCCGCTGCTGTCAGGATTTTCATACAAGTTGTCTTTTACATCCAGTTCATGGACTATTTCCGCGATTTTTTGGGCAGCGGGGTCTTTAATGCCGAATGAACTTATGATTGCCTCAAATGTGCAGAGCGATCCTGCATGGGTAAACTCCCCCCCGCGCATATCAAAAAACACAGACTTTTTATCCGCAGCGCCTGCAACGCTTTCATCCGTAAACTTGAAAACAGCATTATTGTCAATAAACCGCTTTATAAGCCATGCGGAAGCCATCCTGTCCACGAATGGTTTTTTTCGGGTGAACCATGCCTTCCCCTGATAATCTTCTAT
Source organism: Deltaproteobacteria bacterium (assembly GCA_016223005.1). Classification (NCBI taxonomy): domain Bacteria; kingdom Pseudomonadati; phylum Myxococcota; class Myxococcia; species Deltaproteobacteria bacterium. Next base: position 50,199 of record JACRPW010000025.1, read on the forward strand.
GCGCCTTACAGTAACCGGCGCATCTTTAAATAGGACATCAGAAGATTTTTTCAGCCGTTTTTCTATAAGCCCAAGCCTTTTTTGCAGACCGCTTCCAGCCCTTGAGCCAAAGAAATCTATCTTTCTTATTTCTTCAAATTCCCTTGCAGTTTTTTTGAACCGTTCAGACAGTTTATTCAGGTGATTTGATGCAGAGTCTTTTTTTACGCTGTTGATTTTTTGCTCCATTTCGCTGATAGAGGTCTGAATGCCCCTGAAATCACTTTCCCTCTGGCGGTTGAAAAATTCTACAAGTTCCTCATTCTTCATTGTCTCAATCTTTGAAACCTTGACAAAGCCGGCATCCCCTTTCATCGCAGTGATTTCTGAGACAAGCCACTGCAAGAGTTCATAATGTTCATCATTATAGGGAAGGATATAGACAGCGTCTTTAATTGCAATAGCGCCTGTCTTTGCCAGCCTTCTCCATATCCGCATCCTGCTGCTAACAGGTTTTGACGGTACAGTGTAAAAAAATAACAGCCATGCCATATCTTCTTTTACTTTGGTTTTATCGGATAGTTTGTCCATTGTCTAAATTTTGATGTAACATATGTTACATTTAAGTAACACATGTTGCATAAGATGTCTAACAAATTTCTGTAACCCTTGGAAGGTATTCTGCAAAAAGGTTTTTCTGCCTTGACCAAAAAAAATCAATCCAGTATATTGTGTTAAGCATCCCAACAGATGTTAGTGCGGGGACTGTCCCTTGTGTTCCACGTGGAACATAGAGGAGGTTATGGGTAGTGGGCAATAGGTTATGGGAAAATACAAAAATAAACAGATGACAAAAGAAAATAACACATACGACATTATAGTAATCGGCGCTGGTCATGCAGGGTGCGAGGCAGGGCTTGCTGCAAGCAAACTCGGTCTAAAAACCCTTGTTTTGACGATAAATCTTGATACCATAGGGCTTATGTCATGCAATCCTGCAATTGGCGGGCTTGCTAAAGGTCATCTTGTAAAGGAGATAGACGCGCTTGGCGGAGAGATGGCAAGGGTTATTGATGAAACAGGCATACAGTTCCGCATATTGAATGCTAGCAAAGGCCCTGCTGTTCGGGCAACAAGGGCGCAGGCAGACAGGCAGCAATATCGCTTAAAGATGAAGTCTATCCTTGAAAATCAGGAAAATCTCCATATTCGGCAGGCATTGGTAGATAGAATTTTAGTGAAAAACAGCATGATTACAGGTGTTGAGACAAATATTGGGGAAATATTTAATGCAAAGGCAGTTATCATAACAACAGGCACATTTTTAAAGGGTTTAATCCATATTGGCATGACTAATTTCCCTGCTGGACGGGCAGGGGATATTCCGTCAAACAAACTATCTGACAGTCTAAAAGAACTTGGTCTTGAACTCGGCAGGCTAAAAACAGGCACATGCCCAAGACTTGACGCAAAAACCATAGATTTTTCCGGACTTGAGAAGCAGGAGGGCGATAAAAAGCCAACCCCATTTTCCTTTTCCACAAAGGAGATTACGCAAAGGCAGGTTCCATGCCACATAACATATACAAATAAAGAAACGCACAGGCTCATTAAAGAAAATCTTGATAAATCACCGCTTTATGGTGGTATTATAAAAGGCATTGGACCAAGATACTGTCCATCTATTGAAGACAAGGTTGTCCGATTTGAAGATAAAGAAAGGCATCAAATCTTTTTAGAGCCAGAGGGTTATGATACAAATGAGATATATCCAAATGGACTTTCTACCAGTTTGTCTGTGGATGTCCAGTTAAAATTTTTACGGACTATCAAGGGCTTAGAAAATGCAGAGATTTTAAGGCCCGGATATGCCATAGAATACGATTTTATCCCGCCAACCCAGTTAAAACCAACTCTGGAGACAAAACTTATACAAGGACTTTACCTTGCAGGGCAAATCAACGGGACTTCAGGGTATGAAGAGGCAGCGGCGCAATGGCTTATGGCAGGGATCAATGCTGCATTAAAAATTAAGGGGAAAGAGCCTGTTATTTTGAGAAGAGATGAGGCATACATAGGGGTTTTGATAGATGACTTGGTCACAAAAGGGACTAATGAGCCTTACAGGATGTTTACCTCCCGCGCAGAATACAGGCTCATTTTAAGAGAAGACAATGCAGACTTGAGGCTTCGTGAAATAGGATATGAAGCAGGTCTTGTTGATACCAGCGCATACAAGGCATTTGAAATAAAGAAAGAATTTATCCAGAATGAACTTAACTGGCTGGAAAACACAAGGGTTAATCCGTCATGGGATTTTAATAATAGATTAAAAGAACTGGGCATTGGTGAAATAAACAAATCTATTACATTAAATGAATTGTTGAGAAGGCACGACGCCACTTTAGAAATTATTTATGCCCTTATGAACAAAACACCTCTCCCGGATGCAAAGATAATTGAGCAGATAGAGATTCAGGTTAAATATGATGGTTATATCAAAAGACAGGTGGAGCAGATTGGCAAATTTAAAAAGATGGAGAACCTGAAAATACCTGAAGGCACTTTATATGAGAAGGTCTCTGGCTTATCCAGAGAGGTAATAGATAAACTCAATAGGGTAAAACCAGTATCCATTGGACAGGCGAGCCGCATATCCGGGGTAACCCCTGCTGCGATTTCTATGCTTTTAATACACTTGAAGAAGATGGGAAGGATATGAAAAAAAGTCAAAAGTTAAAAGTTAGAAATCAGAAGGAAAAGACAAAAGAACTGCTAAAAATCGGGGCGGAAGAACTGGGGATTCCTCTGGGGGATGCGGAAATCAGTTTGTTTTTAAAATATCTTGAGGAGTTAAAGGAGTGGAATAAAAAAATCAATCTAACAGCAATAAAAGATGATAAGGGTATTATAATAAGGCACTTTTTAGATTCCCTTACACTGACGAACTTCCTAAAATCCTGCAAAACCCTTCTTGATATTGGTTCTGGCGCAGGGTTTCCCGGTATACCATTAAAAATTGTTATCCCTGAATTAAAAGTTACACTTCTGGATTCTGACAGCAGAAAGGTGTCTTTTATGAGACACATTATAAGAACGCTTGGGTTAAAAGATATTTCTGCAATTCAAGGCAGGGCAGAAGATAAAAAAGTTGCAGATGAACTCAGTATTTTTGATGTCGTTGCAGCAAGGGCATTTTCAGGGCTGAAGGTGTTTTTGTATACAGCAAAAAAGTATGTAAAAGAGGGCGGAATAATACTGGCAGTAAAGGGGCCAAAAGGGGTTACGGAGTTAGAAGAACTAGGGAGAACAATCGGGATTACATTTACTGAAAAAGGAGAGAGCAGACTTCCATTTTCAGATATAACAACAAGTATATTGGTATTTAAGAGAATGGAGCAGTAAGCAGTTACTTAAAAATTGTTCCACGTGGAACAATTTTCCTGTTGCAAAGATAAATCCTTGTGCTAAACTATAACAAGTTAATGTGTAAGAGGCGTCTTTGGCAAGAATTATAAGCATCGCAAATCAAAAAGGTGGGGTGGGGAAAACAACCACTGCTATTAATCTTTCAGCATCCCTTGCTATTGCAGAAAAAAGGGTTCTCCTGATAGACTTTGACCCGCAGGCTAATGCAACAAGCGGTGTTGGCATACAAAAAGAGGGGGTAAGAAAAGGTATATATCAGGCACTTATCCAGCATGACGATATTAAAGACTTGATATTTGATACAGAAATTATCTCTCTTAAGGTAGTGCCTTCAACGGTTGACCTTATAGGCGCAGAGGTTGAACTTATAGATGAACCTGACAGAGAGACGAGACTAAAAACGGTGTTAACAAGTATAACAGATGCGTATGACTATATATTGATAGACTGCCCACCATCCCTAAGTATTCTCACACTTAATGCCCTCACTGCTTCTCATTCTGTTGTAATTCCTCTCCAGTGTGAATACTATGCCCTTGAGGGCATATCTCAACTTATGAAAACCATAAATCTAATAAAAATGGGGTTGAATCCATCTCTGGAAATAGAGGGTATACTCCTCACAATGTTTGACCCCAGAAATAACTTGTGCCATCAGGTGGTAGAAGAGGTTAGGTGTCATTTTAATGGTAAAATATTTAAAACAATTATTTCAAGAAATGTAAGGTTGAGCGAAAGCCCAAGTTTTGGCAAGCCTGTGATTTTATATGATATCAATTCAAAAGGGGCATCAAACTATATTGAACTTGCTAAAGAAATGCTTTTGAAAGATTGTGCAATACATGGGGTTAAAAGGTAATGACACTGTATTTTGCTTTATAACTATTTGATATTGAAAGGAAATTATTATGCGGAAGAAAAAGGTTTTAGGGAAAGGGCTGGGTGCCTTAATAAAAATTCAGGAAATATCTGGTGGAGATTACATTAAGGTTCCTATAAATGAAATAAGGGCAAACAGATTTCAACCCAGAAAGACCTTTGATGAAGTAACCTTAAAAGAACTTGCAGATTCTATAAAAGAAAAAGGCATTCTTGAGCCCCTGCTAGTAAGAAGGAATAATCCAGGTTACGAACTCATTGCAGGTGAAAGAAGGCTCCGTGCAGCAAAGATGTCTCTACTAAAAGATGTCCCTGTGCTTGTCATGAATGTTTCAGATGAAGAGGTGCAGGAACTAGCCATTATAGAGAATATCCAGAGAGAGGGATTAAATGCAATTGAGCAGGCAGAAGGCTTTAGGAGTCTTATAGAGAAGTTTGGTCTTTCACAAGAGGAGATTGCAAAAAAGGTTGGCAAAGAAAGGGCAACGGTTGCAAATTTTTTAAGACTATTAAAATTACCACTGGATATAAGATCTGAGATAGAAAAAGGCTCAATAACAATAGGACATGCAAAGATAATCCTTTCTGTTGAGAAGGAATCTTTGCAAAGAGAGATCTGCAGAAAGATACTTAAAAAAGGGCTTTCTGTAAGAGGAACCGAGAGTTTGGTTAATAAATTCAAGGTGTTAACTGGTGCCCATAAGTCCCCAATCGCTTCCATTTCTACGGTTAAATATATTGAAAAAGAGATGCAGGACATATTCCTTACAAGGGTTTCCATCAAAGAACATAATGGAAAAGGACGAATTGAGATAGAATTCCACTGTCTTGAAGAGTTTGAAAGATTAGTTGAAATGACAAGGTCTGTAAAACACAGGTGAAACACTCACGAGCCTTGGCTCACAAAGGGGGTGAAAATCTATATACGGCTGACTGCCCTGCCTACAAAAAGGAGCGAAAAACTTAAAGCGAGAAGCGTAAAACTAATGTACCTTTGTTTTTCATTTTTAGCTTTGCGCTTTTCACTATAAATAGATGGTTTGCCAGCGGGACAGTCAGCCGTATATGAGTAGTTATTTTCGGGACAATTAACCCAAAAAATGCAATTGCATTTTTTGGGTTAAAGGGGCTAAAACCAATTTTTCAGAGGAGGGCTTTCTTATGTTTGGCAGGGGCAAGAGTAAAGAAAAAGAGCCTTTAGAAAATCAGATGAATGGATTTATCGGTAAAGGTATGTCTATAGAGGGTAGATTGAATTTTGAAGGTTCTATAAGGATAGACGGTGATTTTAAGGGAGAGATAGATTCTGATGGACTACTAATCATCGGTGAAGGTGCCTTAGTAGAGGCTGTCATAAGTGTAGGTTCTGCAATAATATGCGGTGAGGTAAGAGGAGATATTGATGTAAGTAGTAAAGTGGAATTAAAAAAACCTGCGCATATACACGGCAACATCAAGACACAAAGCATTGTTATAGAAGATGGGGTTGTATATGAGGGGCATTGTATAATGAAGGGTGAATCTTTAAGCACAGAATCATCCTAATACTCTATGGCTGGTTAACATGATTTCCCATTATGATGGGTATCCAATATCTTTTTTATAATATTTGTAGTTGACTTACCTTTTGCAAGTTTTATTCTTGCAATTATGCCGCCTTTTGCCTTTGCAATATCTGTTCACTGTTTAAACCCACTACAAGCACATCGCCAAGTTCTTTTGCTTTTTTAAGATACCTGACATGCCCTGCATGAATTATATCAAAACAGCCGTTGGTAAAGACAATCCTTTCCCTCTTTTTTTGTAATTTCTTTACACAGTCTTTAAGGGTTGTTTGTGTTAGTATTTTTTTATCCAAGGCTTGTCCTTTTACCAAATTAGTTCAAATCCTCATCGGCATAATTACATAAGTGCAACCATCCATTTCTTCAGACCTCATTATACATGAACTTATATTGTCCTTAATTTCTATAACTGCATTTTCACCTGTCAGGATGCCAAGAATATCAAGTATATAGTTTGCATTAAATGCCACTTCCAGAGGCTCTCCATTATAATCTATCTCCATGTCTTCTGTTGCCTCACCAAGGTCCGGATTACTGGAAGACAACTCAACTTTTTCCTTGGTAATATTGAATCTTACCCCTTTAATCTTCTCGGATGACAGAAGTGACATTCTTCTTAGAGCGCCTGCCATTCTTTCTCTATTTACTTTAATTGTCTTATCATTACCTTTTGGTATAACCTGTCTGTATTTTGGAAACTCCCCATCTATAAGTCTTATTACTAAAACACTGCCACCTTTTTTAAAAATCGCGCTGCTTTCTGTAAATCCCGCTAATAAAGAACCTTCCTGCTCTAACAGTTTTTTTAGTTCCAAAACCCCTTTTTTAGGAAGAATAACTCCTTTTTTTAAACCTATATCCATATCAGTCGCTTTTTCTGCCAGCGCCAGCCTATAACCATCTGTTCCAACCATTATTAATTTACCGTCCTCGTTTTCAAAATATAACCCATTTATATTTCGCCTTGTTTCATCTGTTGAAACTGCAAAAGATGTTTTGCTAATTATATCTCCAATTAATTCTGAATCTACTATTGTAAGTCTACCCTCATTATATTGCGGGAAAGACGGAAACTCACTTACTGGCAGACTATTTATACTAAACCTTGACTTACCGCTTTTTATACTTACCCTCCCACTATCTCCTAATGATAATTCAACATTATCTTCTGGAAGTTCCTTTATTATTTCATACAACTTTCTTGCATTAATTGTAATCCCGCCTCCTTGTATAACGGCAGCATCACATATATCTCTAAACGATACTTCCAGATCCGTTACAGTAATCTCCATTTGACTATCTCTTCCTTCTATAAGGATATTTGAAAGGATAGGCATTGTATTCCTTTTTTCAATTATACTTTGTGTTTTTTGCAGACTTTGTAAAAAGATTGATTTTTTCAGTTGTACTTTCATAATAGTATCTCCTTCTTTTTTATATTATTTTAAAATATAGTAGCTATAGTAAGGGGTGTTAATTTATTGAAAAGATATCTAACACTTTAATTTTTAAAATAATTTTTAATAAATAACCTGTTGATATCTACATAGGTTATTCAGAATATACTTATGTTATTAAATATTTATCTCTAAATAGAAATATTATTAACAGAAAATCACTATTTTACCAACCGGTTTTTAAGAGATTCCACAGTTTGTTTTAAATCAGGGTTATTATTCATATTCTCTTTTAATTTTTTATGGGCATAAATTACTGTGGAATGGTCCTTTCCTCCAAAAGACTCTCCTATGGCAGGAAATGATGCCTTTGTATATTCTCTTGCCATATACATGGCAATCTGTCTTGGCATAGCAATATTATTAGGTCTTCTTTTAGAGCGCAAGTCAGACACATTGATATTAAAGAAGTTTGCCACAACCTTCTGCACATCTTCAATAGTTAAAATCTTATGACCTTTATCTACGATAATATTTTTTAAGGTATCTTTTACCATGCTTATATTTATCTCTTTACCAGAAAGAGAAGATACTGCACCAACCCTGATTAAATATCCTTCAAGTTCACGAATATTTGAACTGCTTATAGATGCAAGATATTCAACCACATCTTCTGATAATATAATACCGTGTTCCTCTGCCTTTTTTTTAAGTATCGCAATCTTGACCTCCGTAGGCGGCGGCTGAATATCTGCTATAAGCCCCCATGCAAGCCTGGATCTTAATCGTTCGTCAAGCCCCGTGATGTCTTTTGGGAAGCGGTCGCTGCTTAAAACTATTTGGCGGTGGGATTCGTATAGGGTGTTAAATGTGTGAAAAAACTCCTCCTGTGTTCCCTCTTTACCTGTCCAGAACTGAACATCATCTATCAGAAGGATAGATGCATTTCTGAGTTTATTCTTAAAATCAGTCATTTTTTCATGTCTTACAGAACTTATAAACTCATTTCTGAACCTTTCGGATGTATAATAGTAAGCCCTTGCAGAGGGATTATTATGAATAACCATATTCCCTATTGCCTGAAGCAGATGTGTCTTGCCCAGACCTGCACCGCTGTATAAAAATAAGGGATTATATTTACTGGAAAGATGGTTTGCCACAGCAAAACACGCTGCATGTGCAAACTCATTATTACTACCAACAACAAAATTATTAAAGGTATATTTTTGGGAAAGACCTGCCTCTTTCACTATCTTTTCTGCAACGATGTTAACGACAGGTAAAGACTGCCTTTTGTCTATAATGGGCAGATTACCCTTGAATATTGATATTGAGCCTTTATCTTTTCCTATACGCCAGACTATAGAATATTCCCTTCTGGTCGCTTCTTGCAGAGAACTCAGTATCAGGTTATTGTAGTTATCTTTTAGCCACTCAAGGAAAAACCTATTTGGGACCTCCAGTTCAATGGATGTTTCATTTGCCCCTAACTGTTTTATAGGTTTAAACCATGTGTTAAGAATTTGCAGATTGATATGGTTCTTTATTACAGACAGTGTATTTTGCCAGATATCTTTCATAGAAATAGTTTGGTTATACACAGGGCTATCAACACCTGTGAATAAGTTATTTTGGATGAACGGCAATTTAACAAAGGGTAAGAGATATTTCAAGAGATATTTTAAATATTATGTAGAGGCTTATAATCTGACAGTTACATTGCATATTCAGACAATGGTTTTCTTACTATAGCCTCCTGCCATCTCCTGCCGTTATCCGTAGATACTTCAACTTTATGCCCTGCCATAATGCATTTACCACAGCATTGCCTCCAACATTATTTCCAATGCATATTGTTATATACTCTGAATAGGGCGGAGGTGTCAGTATATCATCAAATGAAAGCAGGACAGGTTTTTCAACAAGCCCGCTGACCTCCAGATGCCATGACTTTATATCAACATCAGGTGTGTTATTAGATGACTGGACATAAAAATCTTTAGTACGGGTGACTTCATGCAATACCTTTTCCTGTTTTCTGAAAAATCTTTGAAGGTAAGACTAGGCAGGGGCATCTCTTGTGAACAGCAATGTAGAACCGATAGATAATACCCCTGCCCTTAAGAAGTCTCCTCCGTTTGAATCTATTTTCTTTCAACAGGATAGCCTTTCTTGAACCATGGGTCAAAACCCCCAAGGAGTGCCTTTGCATCCCTAAAGCCATTTCCTATAAGGATTTGTGCCGCACGGGCACTTGAATGCTCGGCTGTTCAGGTGCAGTAGGTGACAGCGTCTTTATCCTTTGGCAGGTCTTTTGCCGCTGCCTCCAGTTTATCCATCTCAATCCTGATTGCGCCCTTTATCTTATGCGGACTTTGTGTATAGACGGTAGGGTTTCTCACATCAATAATTATACAGTCTTCCTTTCTGTCAATCTTCTGTTTGAGTTCTTCTTTTGTTATTCTTTTGACTTCCATAGATTATCACCCCCGTCATTATTTTTTTAATGATTCAAGCCTCTTTTCGCAGACATTCCAGTCTATGTTCTTCATAAATGCCTCAATATACAGCGGCCTTTTTACACCGTAGTCTATTACATAAGCATGCTCATACACATCCATCACAAGAATTGGTTTAACACAGCATGGGACTAATCCGTTATGTGCATCAAGGCAGTAGTTATGAATCTTCCCATCGTACTCACAATAACCCAGTAGCACCCATCCTCTTGCAGCCATGCCGCATGCCTTGAAGTCTTCCTGCCACTTTTCAAATAAGCCGAATTCCTGAGATATAAGGTCAGATAGTTCACCTGTGGGTTTGGTCCCTTTACCGCCGAGGTTTTCAAAATATAATTCATGGAGAACCACACCGTTCAGTGCAAAAGACTCATCTGCCTTTAATGCCCTAAAATCACTGAATATCTGATTTGCCTTGCTCTTATCCACAGTCTTAAGCCTTTGCTCAATCTCATTCAGTTTATTTACATACCCAACATAAAGTATATCTCTGTGCTGAGAAATTTGATTATCTGATATACTGTCAAGGTTTTTTAAATCAAATTTTTTTGGTTGGTGTGCCATTTCAATCCTCCTTTTCAGAACGAATGATTATGAATATAATTATCCCAAATAATGAGTGAACAATAAAATATGTTCATGTGTTCCTGAAGCGACTGTTAAATTTCCCATTTTCCACGGGAGCGAAAAGTGAAGAGCGTAAAGTGAAAAACTAATGTGTCCTTGTTTTTCGTTTTTCATTTAAATAAGAAATATATGGTCATATTTTCGTGTATAATTTAAATTTAATTATAGCACATAGTTTTGAACATGGCAAAAAGGTATTAGCAAAGGGGTAAAATGTCAGTAAAATGTTAACTAAAAAGAACGGTCAAAGCCCTTACTTTGTTGGATATAAGAAACATAGATTACGCCTATGGCTAAAGATAAAAGGTAAAAACCTTATGATACCTCTTAAATGAATTGTCCCTTCATATAGATATAGTTGCCTGTCTGCCGACAGGCAGGAATGACTTTAGACTTTTAAAAAAATGGAATTTTTAGTTTTTTTCGGAACAGTATCTAATATGAAAAATAGATTGGGAGATGGACATGTTTTACAGACTGAAAAAATTTTATGGAAGGCAGTTAAAGAAAATATTGAGTTTTTAAAAAGAGAGGTTTTGCCGCTGGTGAGTTCAAAATGATTACATCATTGGACACTTGTTGCACAATGGTTTTTTATTTTTACAGAAGTCTTTCCCAAGTCTTACAATCAGGGCGTGGTATTCATTAAACAACTTTACCTCATGCGGAAGGTTCCCCATAAAGACTTTTTGAATTTCCTCATAGTCTGCCTCCTTGTCAATAATCATGTGCCTTGAAAATATCCGTTGTGTGTACGCATCAACAACAAATACAGGATGATTGCCTGCATAGAGCAGGATTGAATCTGCTGTTTCGGGACCAATACCATTAACCAAGAGAAGTCCCTTTCTTAAAAAATCTGCCCTTTTCTTAAAGAGTCTGTCCAGACTCCCGCCGTATTCATCAAATAGATAATTTAAAAAATGTTTAAGCCTCTTTGCCTTTATGTTGAAATAACCTGCAGGTTTTATGAGTTTGGCAAGTTCGTCCTGACTCAAATCATGCATTCTTTTTGGTGTAAGGGCTCCTGCCTTTTTTAGATTTTTAATTGCCTTTTCAACATTTGTCCATGCGGTATTCTGGGTTAAGATTGCACCCACAATAATCTCAAACTGCGTTTCTCCCGGCCACCAATGTTGTTTGCCAAAGGCTTTAAAGAGTTTATGGTAGGTCTTTTTAAGGGTGTCGGATAAAGTTTTATTCTTCATTGGCTATGGTCAATAAAACCCACACGAGCTGTTGGCTCACCTGTCTGCGTGTGAACACACACAGGCAGGCAAAGGGGGATGAAAAAGGGATTACGGTAAAAGCCGTAACCCCTTAATTTTTTTGGCGTCCCCACGGGGATTCGAACCCCGGTTACCGCCGTGAAAGGGCGGTGTCCTTGGCCTCTAGACGATGGGGACTTTAAAGACAGTCAAGAGTCATAAGTCAGAGGTGAAAAGAAATTACTCCTGATTCTTGACGCCTCACTTTTGACTTTTTCTTGGTGAGCCGCCCGGGACTCGAACCCGGGGCCCACGCCTTAAAAGGGCGTTGCTCTACCAACTGAGCTAGCGGCTCAATGTAAAATGATACCTTAACCTATCGTTTTTTTAAATCATTTTTTATTAGAAATTGTCAAGGTTTTTTACTGCTGAACAGAATATTTCAGGGTATTAAGTCATTATTGACATTTAGGGGACAGGTTAGTAAGATTATTTAATCTGCGTGACGGGCAAATAAAAATTATGCAAAAAGAAGCAAAAGCAAGAATTAAAAGCAATGAGTTGCTTCAAAATGCCGGTTGGAGATTTTTTGATGGCAAAAACGGAAAAGCAAATATTGTTTTAGAAAATAACGCCAAAATCAACACCCCCCTTAAATCCCCCCTTGATAAGGGGGAAAATTGGGGT
>JACRPW010000026.1 GCA_016223005.1 Deltaproteobacteria bacterium
CCGGCAAAGGCGGCACGAATGTTGACGGCATTCCGGTTTTTGACACGGTTGATGAAGCTGTGAGAAAAACAAAGGCAAATGCATCGGTCATCTATGTGCCTGCGGCTTTTGCAGCAGATGCAATAATGAAGGCGGTTGACGCTGGCATAGAGATTGTTGTATGCATAACAGAAGGCATACCTGTTTTGGATATGGTAAAGGTTAAGAGGTTTATGGATGGAAGCAAGTCCAGACTTGTTGGCCCAAATTGCCCGGGTGTCATAACACCTGATGAATGCAAAATAGGAATAATGCCGGGGCATATCCACAAAAAAGGCAAAATCGGCGTTGTCTCAAAAAGCGGGACTTTGACATACGAGGCAGTTGACCAATTGACAAGGCTCGGACTTGGGCAGTCAACATGCGTGGGCATTGGCGGAGACCCTGTTAATGGCACTAATTTTATTGATATATTGGAACTCTTTGAAAAGGATAAAGACACAGACGCAGTGATTATGATAGGAGAAATCGGAGGAACAGCAGAGGAAGAGGCAGCAGAGTTTGTCCAGAAGAATGTTAGAAAGCCTGTTGTTGGCTATATCGCAGGTGTTACAGCGCCGAAGGGCAAGAGGATGGGTCATGCAGGCGCAATCATATCAGGCGGCAAAGGGACTGCAGATGAAAAATTTGAGGCTTTTGCCAAAGCAGGCATAAAGATTACAAAAAGTCCGGCGGAACTTGGGAGGACGATGAAAGAGGCATTATATTCACGCTGAAAAATACCCATCTGCTGCGTTGTCGCTGCGGCTTCTGCGCTCAACATACTACAAAGTATGCCTCGCTTGAAGCCTTGCTCCGCCTTGCATCTTGGCAATTTTTGAGCGTGAATATTAAAGCAGATTAGAAAAAGATTGTGAGGAAATTAAAAATGCCAGAAAATGTTATCTTAAAAACAGAACTCTCAACCCTGAAACTTTTGAAAAGGGGCAAGGTCAGGGATATTTATGACCTTGATGCTCAACTCCTGATTATCTCTACAGACAGGATTTCTGCATTTGATGTTATCCTTCCAAATGGCATACCTGAAAAAGGGGAAATCCTGACTGCAATGTCTTCTTACTGGTTTAAGATTATGGAAGACATTATCCCAAACCATGTTATTGCATCAAATTGCAGGGACTTTCCAGAACCTTTAAGGCAATACTGCGATGTTTTAAAGGGCAGGAGCATGCTTGTTAAAAAGGCAAAGCCTCTGCCTGTTGAGTGCATTGTAAGGGGCTATATTTCTGGTTCAGGTTGGAATGAATATAAAGAAAAGGGAAGCGTCTGCGGGATTAAACTGCCAGATGGTTTGCTGGAAGGCAGCGAACTGCCGGAGCCGCTCTTTACGCCGTCCACAAAGGCAGATGAAGGGCATGATGAGAACATAACATTTGATGAGATGAAAAAACTTATTGAACCAAAACTTGCTGATGAGATGAAGGCGAAGAGTATTGCCATTTACAAAAGGGCAAGGGATATTGCAAGAAACAAAGGCATAATTATAGCGGATACAAAGTTTGAATTTGGCATTTATGACAATAAGTTGCTCCTCATAGATGAAATCCTCACCCCTGACTCATCCCGTTTTTGGCCAATATCCGATTATAAGCCCGGACAGATGAAGGACATAAGTCTTGATAAGCAGTTCATAAGAAATTATCTTATTTCTATAAACTGGGACAAGAAGCCTCCTGCGCCAGCCCTGCCTGCTCAAGTAATTTTGAATACCACTATGAGATACAAAGAGGCATTGAACAGGCTTATTGGCTCTATGTAGGGGAGTTGACATTATGAGGATAGCAAGGGTTTTATTCATCATATTTTTATTTATAACATCATTTCCCCTTTCTGCAATTGGAAAAGATGTGTCAGAGGAGATGCTTTTATTTTTTGAGGAAAAGGAACTGATTATTGAAACCCCTGCAAGGCATAAGCAAAAGGCAAAAGAATCCCCATCCAGTATATCAGTTATCACAGAGGATAATATAAAAAAACTCCCTGCCAGAAACCTTGCAGAGATTCTGGAAACAGTAGTCGGCTATGATGTTACTTATAATGGTAATGTCAGGAGGTCAAATATTGCAGCCAGAGGGCTTTTGGATACATCACTCACCAAGAGGGTGCTTTTTCTCGTAGATGGAAGACCTGCGAACAGGGTTGGCGATGGAATCTTTGATATCGGATTTGAAACACCTGTTAATAACATAGAAAGGATTGAAATCATACGGGGACCGGGTTCAGCCTTGTATGGAGCAAATGCCTTCAGCGGTGTGGTGAATATAATTACCAAACCTCCAAAAGAAAAGGGTTCAGGGGATATTGCGGCAACATACGGGACAGGCGAGGCAAAAGGCTATGACATAAACTTCAATAGACCCATAGGGAATATTGGACTTTACTTAACAGCAAGCGGACTGCATTTTGACAATGAAGGGATATGGAATGAAAATGAGCAGGTTAACAGGGAGAGCATTGGTTTAAAGGCTGTGTATAAGGATTTGACCTTATCCTTTGGCTATAATGACAATGACAAAGGGCTTCCGCAAAAAGGCAGATATGCATACAAAGATTTTGTTAGCGAAAACCTTGCATGGTTTTTATATGGTGATTACAAATTTGAACCAGCGAAAAATCTAAACCTTGATTTTAATCTATATTTGAATACATCAGACAATAAACTTTTATATTCTGATAAGGTGCAATCTGCTGTAAATCAAGACCAGTTAAGGGATGAGAGGAGGATCGGCGGCGAGGTGCTTGCAAACTATGAAATCTCGGATAAATTTACTATCTTAAGCGGAATAGCGGCGAGACATGAAAGGTTTGAATACAACCTTGACCTTGGCGCTGATGAAAGGCATTCAACGAGTAAGGCAATCTTTCTGCAGATTGAGGGTAAGATTGAAAAAGGCATTGTAACAATAGGGACGAGGTATGATGTTCATTCAATATACGGAGGACATACATCTCCAAGGCTTAGTTTTTTATATAATCCAATGGATGATGCAAGGCTTCGGTTTGCCTATGGTAATGCATACAGGCCGCCTGAATTTCTGGAAATGTATGGTTACAGGGGAAGCACACGGATAGGAAATGAAGATTTGACACCTGAAAAGGTAAACAGTTATGAGGCAGGGATTGGCTATACCTTCTCTAAATACATGGATGCAGATATTACCATGTTTTATAACGATATTGAGGATATAATTGTATTTAACTCAGGTACCTCCAAATATCAGAATAGTTCAGGCACAGGTTCTACCCGCGGCATTGAGGTTGAGCTTAAATCCCGCCCTGTCAAATCCATCCATCTTTTTGCAAATTACACATTTCAGGAAACACATAATGACTATACAGAAGATAGATTTGCCTATGCGCCGAAACACAAATTTAACCTTGGGCTTACAGGGGAATACGGCAGTTCTGTATTGACATTAACTGCCGGTTACAAAGGCAGCAGAAAGGACACATTTGGCAATGACCTTGAGGATTATATGGTAATAAACGGCAAGTATATATACAGCATAAAAAAGAATATAGACTTATCAATTATCGCCAGAAACATCTTTGACAAAAGATATGTGGTTGAAGGGCATGACCCGCAATATACAACAGGGATAAATGCAAGGGCTTATATATACGAGGGTGTTAGTGTGTGGCTTGGGTTGAGGTATCAATTTTGAGAATTTCCTTGAAAAGACTGGATTCCCACTTTCGCGGGAATGACAAACTCTTCTCTTTCAGGACTTTTGCAAGAGCCTCATCAGTTTTTCTTTTTTTAATTACAGTTTCTATCATCTTCCTCTTTTTGAACAATCCTGCCTGTTCTGCTGATGTGGCAGTTTTAGCGGATATGAGCATAAAACCGATGGCTGAGGCGGTAACGGGTATTGAGGAGGTTACAGGGGTTGATGTATTTGATTTAAAGAAAGAAAGGATTGAGAGGAAATACAAGGTTATTGTGGCGCTTGGCACAGAGGCATTAAAGGATGTCAAGGGTCTTGCTGACAGGGATACATACATCGTGTATAGTTTTGTGGCAAACCCATTTGATATTGGTCCTGTCCCGAATTCAACAGGTGTAACCCTCTTTGCCCAATTTGAAAAGTCCTTAAAAACCATGACAGCAATTAACCCTTCTGTAAAAAGGCTCGGTGTTGTATATAATCCCGCATCATCTACATACATGCTTCAGGAACTAAAGTATTCTGCACTAAAACTCGGGCTTCAACTCAATGTTCAATCTGCGCAGACCCCATCTGATGCCATAAAAAAGATTCAAGGCATAGAAAAGAATATTGATGCCTTTATGCTCATCCCTGATGCAACTCTTTATACCTCACAGGTTGTGGATTATATCCTCCTTTCTGGTTTCAGGAATAGGGTGCCTGTTATAGGTTTTACCGGATGGCATATTAAAAAAGGGGCGCTGATGTCATATACCTTTGACACCACCTATTTAGGAAGGCAGATCGGCAGGCTCGTTGCCGATGTCCTTGTTGGAAAAAAGACCTCTTTCCTTTATCCGCCTGATTATCTTACACTTGAAATAAACCTTAATACAATGGAGTTTTTGAATATAGTGCCGCCGAAAGACATTATGGACTCTGCCAGGGGGTATAGACCATGAGAATGATATTTAGTAAAATCTTTAATTTTCTCTTCCCTTCTTTGTATAATCAGGTGTTGTCTATAACTATTGTAATCCTTGTCCTTGCAGTATCAACCCTCTCATATATCCTGATAAATGAAGGCGTAAAATCTGCAGAAAAGGATTTGCTCGCAAGGGGCATATCTTTGTCAAAAGGGTTCTCTATTGCGTCAGAACTTGCAGTTTACAGCAAAGACAAGGAACTTATGAATAACATCTTACATAATATAATCAAGGAAGATAATATACTTGGGACTGCATTTTATGACATGGATGGTTCTGCTATAAGTGTCCAAGGGATAGACCCGTCTCAAAAACTGGGATTGGAAGGTATTAAAAAAATTGTGTTGTTCAGGGATATATTCTGGAAAAAGGTTCTTATCCCTGATTCTTCAGTCCCTTTATATTATGATCTCTATACCCCTGTTACAAGCCATGCAAATACACAGGAAGGCGGGATATTTGAGGCAGATATAGAAGAAAAAGAGGCAATAGGAATCTTGCGGCTCAAGATAGACGCTGTCCCGCTTCAGAAGATCAGAAAAGAACTGCTCTTATGGTCATTAGGCATATCAATACCGTTTCTCATAATAGGCTTTGGTGTCAGTGTGCTTATAGTAAAACGAATAACAAGACCAATAAGACAATTAACAGATATGGTTAAGGAGGTGCATGAAGGAAGTCTTGATTTATTTTCATGTTACTGCCCGCCTGAATCAAAGGATGAGATTGGCGTCTTATCACAGGAATTCTGCAATATGATAAAGACATTAGACGATAGAAACAGGCAAATCAGCATAATGGCAAAGGCAATGGAGAGTGCCAGCGACATGATATTTTTAACTGATAGTAAAGGGCTGTTCATGTATGCCAATTCTTCATTTACAAAATGTATGGGTTATACTCAGGAAGAACTTATCGGAAAGATTCCGAGTATTCTGGACAGCAAACAACATCCTCATGAGTATTACAGGGGACTATGGCAGACACTTAAAGATGGCAAAGACTGGTACGGTGAGATGTCTGTTAAGACAAAAAGTGGCGATATACAGATTTGCGAGACATCTATTACACCTGTATTTGATGACAAGGGCGGTATTATCAATTATCTGGCAATCCAAAGGGATATTACAGACAAAAAGAGGCTTGAGGAAAAACTTTTGCAGGTGCAGAAATTAGAGACTATCGGAACACTGGCAGGCGGCATCTCTCATGACTTTAATAATATACTGGGGGGTATTACTGGTGCAGTATCTTTATTAAAACAGCGGATGCCAGAGGGAGATAAACTTCTTAAATATGTAGATATGATAGAGCAGCAGTCATATAGGGGGGCAAAGATTGTCCATCAGCTTGTTGGTTTTGCCAGAAAAGGCAAATATATGGTAGAGTGTGTAGATATAAATAAGGTGCTTGAGGATATTATTCTGGTTGTTACAGAAACCTTTGACCGCAGGATTGAACTCAGATATAATCTTGCCCCTGATATACCTTATGTAGAAGGAGACTCCAGCCAACTATATCAGGTGTTTTTAAATCTGGCTGTAAATGCCAGGGATGCCATGCCAGAAGGCGGAACACTATTTGTAAGGAGTAGTCAAATCATAAAGAATGGCGGAGATGTGAATGTAAGTGCAAATATGCCGCCAGGCGAATATGTTTATATCTGTATTACAGATACAGGTGTGGGCATGGATAAGGATACACAGAGCCGTATATTTGAGCCGTTTTTTACAACCAAGGAGGTGGGCAAGGGAACAGGTTTGGGTCTTGCTATGGTTTATGGTATAATAAAATCGCATAAGGGATATATAACGGTTTATTCAGAACCGGGCATGGGAACAAGTTTTAAGATCTATCTGCCTAAAATAGTGCAGATGGAAGAAGAAAGAGATGCTGCGATAAAGGAGGCAACTAAAACAATGGAAAAGGTTATGACAGTATTGTTTGTTGATGATGAGCCTGTTCTCAGGGAACTGGCAAGGGATATTCTGGAGAGTGCAGGCTACAAGGTATATCTTGCTAAAAATGGTGAGGAGGCTGTTGAACTATACAGAAAAAAAGGGGGAGAGATTGATGTGGCGGTTATTGATATGGTAATGCCTGTAATGGATGGGGGGAAGGCATGTGAAATAATCAATAAGATGAATCCTGACGCGAAACTTCTTGTATCATCAGGTTATACGGAGGATATGATTATAAGGAATCTCTTGACTGATAAGGTTGTAAGGGGATTTATCCAAAAACCATATACAGGCAGGGATTTGATAGCAGGGA
>JACRPW010000027.1 GCA_016223005.1 Deltaproteobacteria bacterium
TATTTACTTTTAATTGTCAAATTATTTCAATGGGTTGCCTTTGATAACCTGCTCTTTTTCTATCCCAGATTTAAATGTCGTCTTCATTCTGATTTGATTGCTCCCTACTGTTTATTTATCAATTTCCTAAAATCCCACAAAATTGCGGAGTTATACAAAGGTCTCGTCTTTAATCTTGACATTTTTCCCCCCGTATTATTTCTGTCTCATCTCCTCTCAAGAAAGCTTTCTATCTTATCATATATCTCCCTTTGGAAAAAGGGGACGCAACCCTTTAACCCATCAGAAGTATTCAGATTAACCAGTTTTCTAACTTCAAATCTTCTATCCGCTCAAAATGAATTGTATTATTTGTGATCAAAATGCAATCGTTGGATACGGCTACCGAGGCTATCAGAATGTCGAAATCATCGACCATGTTACCCTTTGCTCTGAGGTCTGCCTTGATTTTTCCAAACAGTCTTGCAGATTCATCACTCTCAGACAATATTGCCAGGTTTCTCTTGAAGACCTCTATGCGGTGCAGATTTGCATCAACTCTTTTTGAATTATAGGCGCCGAAATATAGCTCGGCCAATACGCTATACGACAATGCCAATGAATATGCCCCAACTTCTTGAACCTTCTTCATCAATTGTTGATTGCCGTTCAAAAGATAAATAGATATATTAGTGTCCAAAAGATACTTCAAAATATCTTCTCCGCCCTGTTGGTAGATTTCCTGCTTGAATAAATATCCCTTATCTGCTCTTCAATTGACCTGTCATCTTCCCAGGTGCCACATACTGAGAGGAGTTCTTCAGTTATTTTTTTCTCATCAAATTCAGATGTTATAATCTCGCTTCTCATGAAATGGATTATCCTGGCCAGTTTTCCCTGTGCTGATGCAGGTAATGCCTGCATGTCTCTAAGCACCTCTTCTTCATAGACCGTTTTAGTATGCATAAAACCTCCTATTTTTACTTCGGGTATTGTCAAACAACATAAGTACTTTAAAAGGGGACAGGCTGCTTTTCCTCATCCTCTCTTTGGGAAATACCGGTAAATGTCTTTTCTGTGTAGAAATCGCACGATGAGACCTTTGAATTTCTCACTATTCAGTTTATTCCCTTGTTAATTTATCTGATTTTTTTAAATCAGTCGTGTTTTAATCAAATATTAAGGGCTTTTCTTCATATCCTTGTGTTTTAAGTGTTTTAAATCTGCTATTTTATCCCTTCATTATGGCTTTTTTATCTCTTTTTGTTATCCAGATAAACTACTCCCTTGTCCTCTCTTTAAACTGCACCAATGAGCCTCCACCCACGAAATATATTGTATGCCATCTGCCTAAACATCGCATCTATCGCATTCTTTATCAGTTGCGTAAATCTAGCCCTCCATGCCCTGTTATGTAAATGACTTAATCCAAAATACTGCTCCACTATATACCTCTTCTTTGATATTTCCTTGTTCCTGTCTTTTTCGCTTTCTGTCAGTTTCGCTGTCTTTGTGTCTTTCCTCATTATGCCGTCTTCTATATTGTTCATATTTAAAAACTCCCTGTTGGGCTTCCCATGATACCCTTTGTCGGCATATACCTTCTTTATCTTATCCTTTGTATGATAACTCGCTAAGACACAATACGGCAGATATATGCTGTCATTTGCCGATGCAGGGCTTATTTCTGTTGCTAATATAAATCCATTGTCTGTATCCACTGAGGCATGCTCTTTTAACCCATAGTGCGGTTTGTCGTTCTTTATTGTCCAGTCACTCTCTATGTCCCTTTGAAATTTTACAATCTTGCCGTCTTTATCTATCTTCCCTTCGGGTGTCTGTCTCCTGTCTTGCTCTTTTCTTATCTCTTCTTTGCTTATAGGATGGCTTGCTGATTCTATTAGCCTCGCATCTACTGCTATCCCCTCATTTATGCTCAAACCCTTCTTGCTGAATTGCCTTAATACCTCATTGTTTATCTTCTGCATGGCTTTCTTGGATAATCTCCCCCTAAACCTAGAAAATGTAGAATGGTCTGGTGATGCTATGTCAAATGATATGCCTAAAAACTTCTTAAATGATATCCTGTCGTTTATCTGGTTCTCTAATTCAGGGTCTGAATCTATATGATACCATGTCTGTAATAATATCCCTCTTAACAGCATCATCGGTGGATATGCATCTGCTCCTTCTTTGCTGCTTCCTACTGGGTAATATCTTAAAAGCAGTTCTTCAACCTTACCCCACTCTATAACTGTATTTATTCTTTCTAACATCTTTAAACTACGGTTATTTTGCATTGCCTTTGCTAATGATACCTCTGCAAATGTCATGTTGTTTTCTATCTGTTTATATCCCATTTTTCTACCCCCCTTTTAAGGTGTATTTTAGGGAATATTATAATAGGATTATGTGTGATTTGTCAAGTGATTTCAATGGCTTGCCTTTGAAAATCTCCTTTTCTCTCCATCCAGAATATCTTCTTTAAACCTTCCTTTTTATATCGCCAATCAGCTCCCTCATTTCCGTTTCTTCCACTGCTTCCATTGGCTATTTTCCTCAAATCTTCCATCTTTTCCCTATATCCCTAAATATAGGGGTTGTGCAAAGGTCTCACGATTTATTAGGGACACATCCCAATTTCCGCACCGGCTCAACAAGCCAGAAGCTCGAAAACCAACAAGCTGATCGCTGACAAGCCTCTACCTGACAACTATCTCCCCGCTTTTAGTCCTTATCTCCACTTCAAAGCCGCTCAAAAAATCCATTCCTAAAAGCCCGTCGACATAGACCCCGATCGGCAGCGTATGCCCCAGAACGCTGAAGTCTTTCATAGTCTTTCCAAAACAACTAAAGCTATCAACTTGGACAACCGGAACTATCTCATATCCGCTTCCTGTAATTATTCGCTGTCTCTTTGCAGCAGTTGCCGGACTGGAACCAATGGCCTCCAACATCTCCTGGGACAAGATTGTATACGCGGAACCTGTGTCTATCAGTAGTTTTGGGTATGCCTTGCCGTTTTCTCCCTCTACAAAAGACCTTGTCATCAGCAGCCGACCATGTTTTTCCAGCTTATAAATCTTCACAATTCAACACCACGGCAAGGTCTCCCGGAATCTCACCGGTGTATTCTATATACAGGCTTTTACCTTTCACTTTTGCAAGCTGTTCGTATATTTCGGACTTATCCCTTGAGTGGGTAATTACTTCCCCCTCCTGCAATTTGAAGTCTTTATCAACCTTCTTTGCCTCTATCAATACCCATTCATTTTTGAATTTCTTTACAATCTCTTTCCACTTCATGGCTAACCTCCTACTTTACGGAAAACGAAATAATCGGGGAAAATAGGGGGAAAATAGGGACACCCAGGCTGTCCCAAAATGTTTTTTCCAGTCCAATATTATTCCCATAGAATGTCCATCAGTTCATTATAAAAGTCTCGGATTTTTACATATAACATAGTTCTCTCACGATTTAAGGGACAAAACATATATCTATACCCCTATAGGACACAATGTTGGGCTATGGTCTAATTCGGTTATATATCTTGCTATCTTTCTTAGGTTATGTGCAATGCACATTATCAAGA
>JACRPW010000028.1 GCA_016223005.1 Deltaproteobacteria bacterium
AAAAGGATGCCATCGTATCTGACATTTACAACACCATTGAGGAGGTTCTGGATTGCCTCTTTATCACCCTTTGCCCGCAGGGGACTTTCCATAAGCCATTCATCCGCCTCTTTTCTTAAAAGGATGTTTTCTATTGTATTTTTACCATTGGCCCGTAATATCTGAAACTCTACCACATCCTTTGGTTCAAAAGGGAAAAGTCTTTTTCTTATCTCTTTAACTACCTTTTTCTCTTCAGCCTTCCTGTCTATTAGATAAAAAGAGCCGCCTATAACAGCAAGTGCAATAAACCAGAAAATCGTCTTTTTGAAAAACCTCACCTTTTAAATCTCCGCCTGCTTAAAATAAAGATGCCGCAGGTCAAGACAAATAAAGGCATTATAACCACAGGAAGCCAGAATACAAGCCTTCCCTGTGTTTTCGTAAGCACGATGGGTGTTGACTGCGGTTCCTTTTTTCTTATGGAGATTAAATCAGACTCCTCTGCAAGCCAGTTTACAGTATTAAGAAAGAAATCCTTATTCCCTGCAAGATTTATATTGGTATTATTTACAAAATCAGAGTCTCCAAAGACTACGATTTTTGCAAATTTCTTGCCCCCTGACTCCTGACTCTTGACCTTTGATTCTTGTGTCTCTACTACTGCAACCCCGGCAACAGGGACAGGACCCCTCTTATCTTTTCCTTCATCGTATTGTGCCTTTCCTGCCTCAAGTGCGGCTTTGTCTATCTCTGCCCAACTCTCTCCCCCTGTCATTGCAAGGGTATATATGCCCTTTGAAGCGTCCTTTTCTACTGAAACAGACCTGGTGAGGGGAAAGAATGTTGCTAAATCAAACTCTTTTGTAATAGGGTGCTCCTTGTCATACTGTGCCACAACAGGGGTCAGATAATTTGCACCAAATACCTGAGAGAGTTTATCAATGATAATATCATCACCAATAGTGAAGCCATATCCCTTTAATAATGCCACCGTGTTAGGGACAGTAAACGGGTCAAGCATGAACAGGATATTTCCGCCTTTTTTAATATAATCCTGAATTCTATTAAATTCTTCCTGCAGGGGTTCTTTTTTAGGACCGCTGATTATGAGAAGTGATGCATCTTCAGGCACAGCAGGAGATTCCAAAAGTATAAGTTCCTTTACCTGATAGTTTTCCTTTTCCATAGATTCTCGGACAGCCTTATAACCGCTGTTCTGGAAATCAGTAATATTGTTTTCACCGTGTCCCTTGAGGAAATATATGGTTTTTACCTTATCCCTTGTCACCTTAAGGATTGCATTTGTCAGTTTCTCCTCAGATTCAAATCCAACAACCTCCTGTTTGCCGTCACTCTGGACAAGTGTCGTCCTGTAGGATGTTATGCCGTATTTTGATGCAAGACCAGGTTTTTTGTCAGGGTCAATGAATTGGTACTTAAATTTAGGGGAATAATTGGAATACCCCTCCAGAAGGTCTTCCATCTGCTGCCTTGTCCTTTCATCGCTCCTGTAAAATGCTATTACATTTATATCTTTTTTAAGGGCGCTCAAGAGTTTTATACTCTGGTCTGATAAGGTGTATCTGCCGCCCTTTGTCAAATCCCAACGCATCTTATATTTTATTGACATTACTGCCGCAAGGGAGAGGACTACAAGAAATACAGATATCATAATAGCAGTGTTGACACCGTATTTGGTTGACCTCTTTGACACCAGTTCTCTTATGGCAGAAAAGTTTATATAAAAGGATACAAGAAGAAGGATAAGCCCTGCCCAGACAAGAACTGCTGAAATGGTTTCCATTGTGCCTTTTATTAAGACAGCAAACCCACCTGCTAAAAGCAGCAGCAAGCCAACAATCCATGTGAATGATAAGTATTTGTTCATAAATTTTGCATTTTGATTTTTAAATTTTGATTTTTTTATCCTCTCCACTTATTTGACTCAAGCATCCTGAGTGTAAGGAATATAAACAGGGTTATAAATACGCCGTAATAGATAATATCCTCTGTATCAATAACACCTTTTGCAAATGCCTCCAGATGGTCAGTAATTGCTATGTATGAGATAATCTTCCCTACGGCAGGATCAGCAAGCCCTACTGAAAAACTGAGCAGCCAAAAGAATATCAGTGCGCCAAATGCAACAGTAGCAGCAATGACCTGATTTTCTGTAATGGATGATGCAAATATCCCCAGAGAAATAAAAGAGGCGCCGAGGAGAAAGAGTCCGATATAACCTGTTATTAAAGGTCCTATTTCTGGTTCACCGTAAATCATAATAAGTATTGGATAAAGTGCCGTCGGGATAAGCATAACTACAAATACAAAGAGGCAGGCAAAGAATTTACCAAGGAGAACCTGCATATCTGTTACAGGATAGGTTAAGAGGAGTTCAATAGTGCCTGTCTTTTTCTCCTCTGAAAAGAGCCTCATTGTCAAGATTGGCATCATAAGAAGCATTATGACACTCATATTTCCAAAGAGGGGTCTTATAACTATTTCAGTAACATTCAGCAGTCCATACTGCTTTGCAGCCATCGGGTTTATTGTTGCCTGATAACTTATAGTGGCAAAGGTAGCAAGGATGCTATAGAAGAAGTAACTGCTTATCACCAGAAATATGGTTATTACCACATACGCTATAGGTGATGTGAAATATGATTTTAATTCCTTTTTAAATATCAGATAAAAGTTGCGCATGTCTTTGCCTTTTGCCTTTTGCCTTTAGCCTATTCCTTTGTTACCAACTTTATAAATATATCTTCTAAACTCATCTCAAAGGGTCTCATCTCAAGTAGTCCCCAGTTGTTTTTCACAATCCTGGGTGCCAGTTCTTTTCGGACATCCACACCCTTCCGCCTTGAATCCTTGATGTCATATTCTGCGGCGTATCAACAGCAACAACCTCACCCTTGTTGATTATAACTACCCTATGGCAGATCATACTCACCTCTGGGAGTATGTGAGTGCTTAATATAATCGTTCTTTTACCTGCCAGACCTTTTATAAGTTTTCTTATTTCTATTATTTGATTAGGGTCAAGTCCTATGGTCGGCTCATCAAGTATTAAGACATCAGGGTCATTCACAAGTGCCTGTGCAAGCCCGACCCTCTGCCTGTAGCCCTTTGAGAGTTCACCGATAAGTTTGCGTGAGACATCCTGCAGGGCACAATCATCCATTACCTTATTAACCCTGTCATCCATATCATATTTTTTTATACCCTTTATACCGGCAGCAAACTTAAGATAATCAGTAACTACCATGTCACGATACAGAGGGACATTTTCAGGCAGGTACCCTATACGCTTTCTTACCTCCATCGGTTCTTCAAACACATCAAAACCGGCAACCACTGCCTTACCTGATGTGGCAGGGAAAAAGCCTGTTAGTATCCGCATTGTAGTGGTCTTACCAGCACCGTTTGGTCCAAGAAAACCAAGTATTTCACCTTTATTTACGGTAAAGGATATACCCTTTAATGCCTGATGACTGCCATAATTTTTTGTAAGATTTTCAACCTGTATCATAAATAAGATAAATCAAAAATAAAAATGCAAGTATCAAAATGACAAATTAAAATTCAAAAATGAAACACCTTAATTTTGATTTTTGATATTTGATTTTTGATTTTGTTTCTTTGATTTTTTATTTAACATTAGGCAGGGGCTTCATTGTATCGTATGTTTCCTTATATACTCCCCCTGCTGTCTTTCCTTTTAATCCTGCCTCAATTTTACGCTCTTTTACAGGTGTGTCCAGTAGTCTTATTAAGGTGTCGTCTTTTTCCAGAAGTTTTTTTAAATCTTCTTTTCTCCATGTGTCTTCCCAATTACCCACAAGTGCATTCCATACCTGCGTTATTGCAACTGCCTCAGCATCAGTTATACTGGATATCCACTGCATCGCTTGTTTCTGTTTCTCAAGGGCAATTAGTTTTTTCATGTTGTGTAACACTATAATAAATGGCGGCCCGCATCTCATGCAGTATTTTGTAACCTTGTCTATCGGATGACACTGTTTGCATCTTGTATATGCCAGTTCCTGTGCCTCAATAGGCGTATATTCAAGATACCCACGGGACTTTATGAGCATGAGGGTCTTTTCTTTTATTCCACCGGAGGCAAGCAGCACGCTTCCAATTAATGCCAGAATAAATGCTGCTATTACATATGTGTATTTCATCATGCTATGTGTAAAAAATAAGGCACGACCTTTTTCAAGCCGTGCCCTGTAAACATTGCAACTCTTACAAATTTATTAAGGTTGAAACCTAGCACTTGCAGAGTTTACGGAGGTGTTTAACCATCTCCTTTATTTCATCAGGACTAAATGTAGAACCAAAAGGAGGCATTGTGGTTGACTTGCTTGTTGCGGCACCACCGGACTTAACAACATTTTCTATATCAGCATCAGTTAGTTTTTTCATATCCTCTGGATTTGTGTGGTTTCTGGGTGTAACAGGCAGATCCTTTGAATTTGCACCATCACCTTTGCCGGCTGCGCCATGACACTGGGCGCAGTACCACTTATAGTTTTCTTCTGCACTGGCAGCAATAACATTATCAAATCTTGCAAACACCAGCATTAGTAAAAGTGTAGCAAAAAAGGTAAATATCTTTTTCATAGATAGTTCGTCTCCTTATTTGAATGTTGAAATATACTGGGCTATACCCTTTATCTCGCCATCATTTATTATATCGGTATATATAGGCATCCTCTTGACAGGGATAAGCAGTTTAGGGTCTTTAAGATATGCATATACCCAGTCTGCCTTTAGCCTATTACCAGCACCAGCAAGGCTTGGACCTGTAAGTCCACCAACAAGTTTATCAAGTTTTTTGTATTTATGGCAGTCAAAGCAACTCACCTTTTTCTCAAATGCCAGTTTACCCTGGATGTTGGATGTGCCTTCCTGTATCACACCCTCCTGAACAT
>JACRPW010000029.1 GCA_016223005.1 Deltaproteobacteria bacterium
CATATATGTAGACGGCGTTAATACAGTCATAGTATTTTCCAGTATATTTGCAGCAGCAGCCCTAAAGTTTACTCCGCAGGAATTGATCGGCATGTATCTTATTGTCCAGTTCACAGCCCTTATTGGTGCATTTTTAATGGCAAAGCCGATAGACTACTTAGGGCCAAAAAAGGTTGTAATATTATCGCTTATCTTATGGACTTGCGTGTCAGTCTTTTCATTTTTTGTTTATGCAAAGGCACATTTTCTTATTATTGCATCTATCGCAGGGCTTGGACTCGGCACAGTTCAGGCAGCAAGCAGGACGTTCTTTACCCAGTTTATCCCTGAGGGACAGGAATCAGAATATTTCGGCGTATATTCCCTTGTGGGCAAGTCATCTGCAATCATTGGACCGCTTGTATTTGGTTATTTGTCATCAACATTCGGAAACCAGAGGCTTGCGGTTTTATCTATTGCAATATTCTTTCTTACAGGGTTTGTTGTTATTCAGAGGGTGAAGGGCGGAATGCCAAATTTAACCTAATTCAACCTAATCCGTTGCATTAGAATACTAATTTCTGGTATATAAAGGGTATTATGTATATCGGCAAGGAAAATACAAGAGAGTCTAAAATTGCCTTGTATGTTGCAGCATGGATAGCAGTGTCAGTATTTTTTATCCTTTTTCTGAGGCTGTGGTATCTGCAGGTTTTTAAAGGAAACTACTTTAGGGAACTTGCTGAAAATAACAGGATAAGGATTGTAAGGACAGCAGCGCCACGGGGGATAATCTTTGACAGATATGGCAAGGTGCTGGTTGAAAATAGACCATCCTTTACCCTTTCTGTTACAATGGAAGATGTGGTGGATATAGAAAAGGTAAAGAAGTCCCTTGCAAATCTAGTAAATATTAGTCAAGAGGATATTGATGCCAGAATTAAGGTATCTGCAAGACAGCCGCTTTTCCAGCCTGTCAGGATAAAAGAAGATATTACATGGGATGAGATTGCTAAAATAGAGGTGGCAAAGATAGACCTTCCCGGGGTTGCTTTGGAGATAGAGCCGCGGAGGAGGTATCTGTATGAGGACCTAATAACCCATCTGATTGGATACATGGGGGAAATAAATGAGGAACAACTCAAGAGATTTAACAAAGTGGATTATAGACCGGGTGATTATCTGGGGAAGTATGGTGTAGAAGAAAAATTTGAGGATTATCTGAAGGGTGTGCATGGGACCCAGCAAACGGCAGGGTGATTGCCTTTATAAGTTCACCATCATTTGACCCAAATATCTTTTCAAAGGGGGTTTCAAAAGGGGACTGGACAGAACTTATCAACAACCCGCTCCATCCTCTTGAAAATAAGCCTATACAAGGGCAATACCCGCCTGCCTCTACATTCAAACTCATAACTGCTGCTGCTGCATTAGAGGAAAAGGTTATCACACCAACAACAAAGATATATTCAGGAGAGACCTTCAGATTCGGGAACAGGGATTTCAGGGACTGGAAGCAAGGAGGACACGGCACCATAGATGTCCACAGGGCAATAGTGGAGTCTGCAGACACATTCTTTTATCAGGTTGGTCTGAAGGTTGGTGTAGACAGACTTGCATATTATGCAAAAGGATTCGGTTTCGGTCAGAAAACAGGCATACAACTAACAAATGAAAAAAAGGGGGTTGTCCCGTCCAGCAAATGGAAAAAAGAGGTGTATAAGGCGCCGTGGTATGAAGGTGAAACCATCTCGGTCTCTGTGGGGCAGGGTTATTTCCTTGCCACACCTCTCCAAATGGCAAATGCCTATGCTGCCATATCAAACGGCGGGAAGCTATTTTTGCCGCAGGTGGTAGAACAGGTTAAGGATATTGATGGGAATATTTTATGGGAGTTTAAACCAAAGGCAATAGGCATAGTGCCTGCCTCAAAAGAGACTCTGGATATTTTAAAAAAGGCATTGCACGGCGTTGTCCATGAAGATGGCGGAACAGCAAGGAGTTTAAGGATAGATGGCATTCCTATTGCAGGCAAGACAGGGACAGCACAGGTTGTCAAGTTAAAGGAAAATGCGCCAAGATTAAAACTGCATCAGGTGCCGTATGAACAGCGAGACCATGCATGGTTTATTGGTTTTGCCCCGGCAGATGAACCAAAGATAGTCGTGGCAGTGATGGTTGAACACGGCGGTTTTGGCTCTGAGGCAGCAGCGCCTGTTGCAAAAGAGGTTATAAAGGCATATTTAAGAGACAGGCTATAGGCGATAAAAGCAGGCGATAGGCTATGGGTTTTCCTATTGCCTATCACCTATTGCCCATTGCCTGTATTTTTATGATTGACAGACGAACATTTACACATTTTGACTGGGTAATCTTTTTATCTGCAATGGCACTTGCCGCAATTGGCATAGTAAATCTTTACAGCGCAACAGCAGGTTTAGGCTCACAACTTTATCTTAAACAATTCTACTGGCTTATAATTGGGTGTGCTGCAATAGGTATAATCACCTTCTTTAATTATTCCCAACTTGAAAGGTTTGCATATTTTCTTTACGGGGCAACAATAACATTTCTTGTGGCTGTTCATCTTTTTGGTAAATCTGCAGGGGGTGCAAAGAGGTGGCTTAATCTTGGTTTTGTTTCATTTCAGCCGTCTGAATTTGCAAAGATTGCCCTTGTTGTTATGCTTGCAAAATATTTCAATGAGATTACTGTGCCAAGGCAGGGCATGTCAATAAAGGATATATTTCTGCCCGGATTTATTCTTGCTGTCCCGTTTATTCTTGTGGCAAAGCAGCCTGACCTTGGCACTGCCCTTATACTTTTACTTATATTTATATCAATGACATTGTTTGTAAAGGTAAGGTGGAAAACACTGCTGGGCATATCCATTGCCTTTCTGCCGCTTATACCCTTTGCATGGCACTTTTTAAAAGATTATCAGAAGGCAAGACTTCTAAGTTTTATAAACCCAAATATTGACCTGCTTGGAACAGGGTATCATCTTAAACAGTCAAAAATCGCCATAGGTTCAGGAGGGTTTATTGGCAAAGGCTTTTTGAACGGAACACAGGGGCAGTTAAAATTCCTGCCTGAACGTCACACGGATTTTGTATTTTCAGTATTTGCAGAGGAATGGGGTTTTAGCGGTGCTGTAATTGTTGTTATACTCTCTTTGGTTATAATATTATGGGGACTGCATATAGCACAGCATTCGAAGGACAGGTTTGCCTCTTTCCTTGCATTTGGCATCTCATCACTATTTTTTTGGCATACAGCGATAAATCTGGCCATGGTTATGGGACTACTGCCTGTAGTCGGCGTGCCTCTTCCGTTTATGAGTTACGGCGGTTCGTTTTTGCTGACAGTGATGCTCGGTGTGGGCATACTTATAAATGTGAGCATGAGGAGGTTTATGTTCTGATATGTTTGCACTAAAAAACAAATTTGAAGTAATAGTCTTTATACTCCTTACAATATTCTTAATAACTGCGACACATATCTACTCTTTTTTATTTACGCCACCTGACGAAAAGGCATCAGTAAAAACTATATTCATAGAGCAGGGGGCAAGTTTCAGACTTATAGCAAAGGAACTAGAAAAGGTTGGCATAATAACCCGTGCAGATAGATTCTCCATGCTCGCAAAGTTAAAAGGCGCAGTAAAAAAGGCAGAGGCTGGAGAGTATGAGTTTACAACATCAATGCTGCCAACTGCGGTATTGGATAAGTTGGTTAAAGGTCAAGTAAAGGAACACAGCATAACAATACCAGAGGGTTATAACATAAGGGAAATTGCAGAAACCCTTGATGCACAGGGTTTTGTAAAGAAAGAAGAGTTTATAGAGGCAACAGTGGACAAAGAAGTCATTGCATCCCTTAATATTGACGGAACCAGCCTTGAGGGATATTTATTCCCTGATACATACAAACTGACAAAGGGGATGACTGCCCTTGACATTATAAAAAAGATGACTGCACGGTTTAATGAAGTGTATGTGGAGGTCAGGAGTCAGAAGTCAGGGGTCAGAAGAAATATGTCAACCAAAGAGATTGTAACCCTTGCATCAATAATAGAAAAGGAGACAGGTAAACCTGAAGAAATGCCGCTTATTTCTGCTGTCTTTCACAACAGATTAAAAAGGGGCATGAAACTTGACAGCGACCCTACTGTGATATACGGGATAAAAGACTTTAACGGCAATATCACAAAAAAAGACCTTGAGACTGTTACACCGTATAATACTTATAAGACAAAAGGTCTGCCGCCCGGTCCTATTGCAAACACAGGAAGGGCATCCCTTGAGGCAGCGCTTAATCCTGCAGATGAAGACTATCTATTCTTTGTTTCAAAAAACAACGGTTCTCACCACTTTTCAAAGGACATAAAAGAACACAACAAGGCTGTAGATACATATCAGGCGCCAAAGACAAAGAGGGCTGTTCTACGAAATGGATAATAATATCAATCTGCAAATGCCTCAACCTTCAAGTCTTCTCATTGATACCCATGCCCATCTTGATGACCCAAAATATAACGGGGATATAGATGAAGTTATTAAAAGGGCAAAAGATGGAGGAGTAGAATATGTTATAACTGTCGGCTGTTTAAGGGAAAGGGCAGATTTAAGAAAGGTCGCTGCACTCACTAAAAGATACGATATGGTTTATTCTGCATTAGGCATTCATCCCCATGATGCAAGGCATGCAGTAATAGAAGCATATTCTGAAATAGAAGAACTTGCCAAAGACAAAAAGGTTGTTGCCATTGGTGAGACAGGGCTTGATTATTATTATGAACACTCCCCAAAGGATATTCAAAAAGATGCATTTGTCCAACAAATCCATATTGCAAGGCAGATAAAACTCCCTCTTATCATCCACAGTAGAGAGGCGCAAAACGATACACTTGATATTATAAGACATGAAAATGTGAGGGATATAGGCGGTGTTGTCCATTGTTTTTCAGGCAAATATGAGATGGCAAAAAAGGTTCTTGATATGGGCTTATATATCTCATTTACAGGTGTTGTTACATTCCCGAAGGCTGAAAACATCCATGAACTTGTGAGAAAGATACCTATTGAGAATATGCTTGTTGAAACAGACTGTCCCTATCTAGCGCCAGAGCCTCATAGAGGCAAAAGGAATGAGCCTTCGTTTGTCACATTTATTGCCAGAAGGATAGCAGAATTAAAAAACCTATCATATAATGATGTTGCGAGGATAACCACACTGAATGCAAAAAGGCTGTTTAACATTATAGATAGTAAACCAGAAACAAAGATTGTATATCCCATCAGAAATTCCCTTTATCTCAATATAACCAATCGCTGTACAAACTACTGCACATTTTGTGCAAAGTTTGATGACTACACTGTGAAGGGTCATAATCTTAAACTTGAAAAAGAGCCTACTTCGCAGGAGATTCTAAATGCAGTAGGACCAAATCCAACAAAATATGACGAGGTTGTTTTCTGCGGTTTTGGAGAACCTCTTATAAGGCTTGATGTGGTCAAAGAGGTTGGGATGCTGCTAAAAAAGATGGGGTGCAGGATAAGGATTGATACAGACGGTATGGCAAATCTTGTGCATGGCAAAAATTGCCTGCCCGAACTTATGTTTGTTGATGTAATATCTGTCAGCATGAATGCCGCTGATTCAGAAACATATCAGAAACTTGTCAAAACACCATTTGGAGAAAAGGCATTTCCTGCAATACTATGGTTTTTAAAAGAGGCGAAAAGATACATCCCAAGGGTTGTTGCCACAGTTGTTGCTGTGCCGGGTTTAGATATAGAGGCATGCCGGCAATTGGCAGAAGATGAAATTGGGGTCGGTTTCAGGGTCAGGGAGTATGATGTGGTAGGATGAGTTAAATAAAAATGCAAAATGCAAAATGACACGACCCACTTCGTGGGTGCCCCGAATTCAAAAGTAAACACCTTAATTTTGATTTTTGATATTTAATTTTTGATTTTATTTCTTTCACGCATAATTAATTCTGATACAGGAACAATATCAATTTCACCATTTTTAAGTTTGTCTGACATCTCTTTTATAGCGGTAAATGTTACAGGGTGAGGATGCCCTATTGCTATTGCCCTTCCTCTTTTTCTTGCTATCCTCAAAAGTTCATCTATCTGTCCTTTTATATAAGAGATATCCTGTTTGTTATCAAGAAATACCTGCCGCTGTGCCGCATTCAAACCAATCTCGTTTGCTATCATCAATGCCTTAGACTTTGCTGTTGTATTGCTGTCAAGGAAAAAGAGATTTTTTTCTTTTATCGCACCAAGAACAACCCTCATACGGTCTTCATCCTCTGTGAACCGAGACCCCATATGGTTATTAACACCCTTTATGTACGGGACAGCCTCTATTTCCTTTAATACCTGTTCATATATCTCGTATTCTGACATGGTTGTAAAGAGTGCGCCTTTGCCAGGGTTATTACCCTCTAAATCTTTAGGTTCCATCGGGATATGCAAAAGGATTTCTAGTCCTTCCCTGTTAGCCTCTTCTGCAACATCCATTGAGCGGGGTAGAAATGGAAGGACTGCAATTGTTACAGGTATATCCATATCTAGAAGTTCCCGCAGCTGCCTAATATTCTGCCCCATATCATCTATAACTATTGCTATCTTTGGCTTTGTCCTTTCAATAACTTCAGGTAGAATTGCTGGTGTCTCAACTTTATCGGGTTTTTCTTCAGGTTGTGTAACGGCTGGAACGTATTCTTTTTCTTTTATCTCAGGGGCTTTTTTCCCTTTGCTGTAGTAATTAAATAACAGGACAGCAGCAGCAATACCGATAAATGCCCCTAAAATAATAAGGGCATTTGAGTTTTTCAAATGCCCTTTCTTTTTCTTACTATTATTACCCATCCTGTCTTTTACGACGCCTTTTTCATCACATCCTGAAATATATGCCAACTTTTAAGATAATCCACTGCCCTCTTGAGTTGTATATCCTCTGTCTCTGCCTTTTCCTTTTCAACCTTTTCTTCAACCTTAATCCTCTTCTCCTTGTCCTGTTCTTTTTCAGGGGTTATTAAATCACCTTCAAGGTGCCTTTCTATGTCCTTCTCCCGTAAGTGATTCTTTGCTGAACCATCTTTTATGTCTTCAACTACTATATCAGGCTCTATACCCTTTGCCTGTATAGACCTGCCTGAAGGGGTATAATATTTTGATGTAGTAAGCCTTAGCGCAGAATTGTCATTTAACGGTATTATAGTCTGGACAGAACCCTTGCCAAATGTCTGCACCCCGAGTATTATAGCCCTCTTATGATCCTGCAGCGCACCTGCAACAATCTCTGATGCACTTGCACTGCCGCTGTTGACAAGGACTATCATTGGGTAATTAGGCTGTGTCCCTGCGTCCTTTGCCTCAAATTTCATCTCCTGCCCCGCAATCCTCCCCTTTGTATAAACAATCATACCTGATTTTAAAAATCTGTCAGATACCTCTACAGCCTGTGTCAGAAGTCCACCGGGGTTATTTCTCATATCAAGTATAAGCCCTTTAAAATTATCCTTTTTGGCGCCAACTTTGTTAAGGGCATCTTCAAGGTCACTGCCTGTCTTCTCCTGAAACTGGGTAATCCTTATATAACCTATGCCGTCTTCAAGTATTTTAAACTTTACACTCTTTACCTCTATAATATCCCTTACTATCTCAAAGGGTTTTGGTTCTTTGAACCCCTCCCTTAAAATATGTATTGTAACCTTGGTGCCTTTTGGTCCACGCATCAACTTCACAGCCTCTGTGATGCTCAAATCCTTTGTAGATTTATCATTTATCTTGACGATTTTATCTCCTGCCTTGATACCTGCCCTGAATGCAGGTGTATCTTCAATAGGTGATATAACAGTAAGGATATTATCCCTTACCCCTATCTCAATACCTAAACCACCAAAACTCCCTTTTGTCTCAACCTGCATCTCCTTGTAATCCTCGGGGGTGAGGAAAGATGAATGAGGGTCAAGTCCCCGAAGCATACCTTTTATAGCGCCGTAAATGAGTTTTTTATGTTCAATCTCTTCTACATAATTTTCCTGCACAGTAGCAAGTGCGTCTGTAAACAATCGTATATTTTCATACGCCTTTACAGACACAGCAGAAACCATATAGTTTGAACCGCTTATAAGGATAACTGCGGCACTTGCCACAGTTACAATCATAAGTATTTTGCCCCTTCCCATACCCTTTAAAAACTTATACATACTTATTCCTCCATATTTCAGACCATAGACTAGACTACAGAAAGAATCTTGAATCTTGTGTCTTTGGTCTTGTGTTTGTATTTATTTATTTGCAAGCCATGTCATCGGGTCATTAGGCACACCCTTGTATCTCACTTCAAAGTAAAGACGGGGACCATCCATAGAGCCCGAATCCCCAACCTCTGCTATTATCTCGCCCTTTTCCGCAATATCATCCAGTTCTTTTAAAGCCTTTGAAAGGTGAGCATAAAGTGTATAAAAGGCATCGCCGTGGTCAAGGATTATAATCCTGCCGTAACCCTTTAACCAGCCCGAATATATTACCTTTCCTTTATATACTGCCCTTACATCAGTCCCTATAGGTGCCTCAATCTTTATACCATTATTGAATATTGTCGTATGGAATTTTTGATCCTCTGTCTTCCCGTATAATGAAACAATTTTGCCAATAATAGGCATAGAGAGTTTTCCCCTCATTGCCCCGAAGCCTGTTGACGGCATTGGTTCTAAATCCCTATCTGTGTTTACCCTGCCCCTTGACGGAACCCTTTCGTTCTCTACTTCTTTTTCCTGCTGTTTCTTTAACTCATCTATAAAAGTCTGCAGGTCTTTGGCAGTCTTTTCTAATTCTTCAAGCGCTGACAGATGCAGACCTTTTTCTTTTCTGATTGATGCAAGAACTTTATATCTCTTCTCTTTTTCT
>JACRPW010000030.1:0-1654 GCA_016223005.1 Deltaproteobacteria bacterium
AAGGCGATTCCATAAAAACAAGGATTGAAACCACCCAATGCAAAAACCAACAGTTCTTGCCGAAAGAGCGGGTTGACAAGGCGATTCCATAAAAACAAGGATTGAAACATGGTGAGAAATATACATACAGAGAGGTTGACTGGGTTGACAAGGCGATTCCATAAAAACAAGGATTGAAACTATTTTTTCATGGATGGTGTGCTTACCTCCGTAACCGTTGACAAGGCGATTCCATAAAAACAAGGATTGAAACCCTGCGGTGCGCATTTAAGAGCCTCCACACCTGCTCATGAAACTTACGCTGTTTCAGATATGCCTCCTGAACAGCAGGACTCACACCCATCTCATTAAGTTCAGCAGTTGTATAAACCTTTTCCTCTATATCGCCCAAAAACGCAAGAGCCGTAAACTCCTTTCGCAAATCTGACTTCTTGAGAGGTTTAAAAATATCCGACATCTTCTCATCAGCCATACCCCTCAGTCTATCCTGCGTATGTCCTGCATTTTTGCCATGCACAGCATAATACTGAACTATATTTCTGATTTTAGAAGGGGACGCAAGCAAGGCATTAACAAAGCGCATGCTCTTTCTCCTGCCAACAATATCCACATTTTCAGCAGTCTTGAGCCCCATCTTTTGTATAAGGTTTTCCGAAGCATCATCAACCCTCTTGCCAATATCCAAATCAACATCATCCTTGACAGGCTTATCAGACGGTGGTATAGTTATACTAGAGTCCGTTGTAGGCTGAATGTGAGCGTAAATTGCCTTCGGCATTTGCCTCCTCAGAGATACCAACGGACTTTGTTATTTCTGTTAGATTATGATCATAATATCTACTTCCATCATATGTTTCTCTAATCGCTAAAGTTGCCCTATTAGCAATCCCCTTAATATTTACAGGCGCTTCAAATTTATGAATTGCCTTTATTGTATTACGGTTTCTATAATCAGGCTCAGATGTTACCCATTTTGCCTGCCTCACCATATCAGGAATTACTGCGACAGAAAGTATTTTATTTTCATCTATTGTCCCTGAAAGCGCATGTTTTATACCTTGCCAGGATATTATAACATTCATCTCTTTGTCAGCGTTTCGAACTGTTACGCCTGCAAAATTATTTCTTGCATATTCACGGGCTTTATCTCTTAACTCATTAAGGGTATTATAACTGCCCAACTCTTTACCTGTTATGTTTATTCTACCTTTGCTTTCCTCAACATCCAAACTTGCTACATTATCCTCAATCTCCAAATCCACATCCAGCCCCAAGTCCCCGCCTCTTTCATACCTCTGTTTCAACTCACCCGTATAAGTCCTCTCAAAAATGTCATTAACAGAAGTCCATCCCTTGCCCCTCAAATAATTGCCAAGTTTTTCAAGGAATATCTTAATCCTCTCAAAAATCTGCCTCACCCACACAGGCATATTCCGCCTGCCCTTCACATAATCAGCAAAAGCCTGTGCCTGCCGTTCCTTGCTTGATACCCCATCCTTATCAGGATACCTTGCGTCAATCCTTGCAATCTCCTCATCAGTTAAAAGAAACTTTTGCGCGCTGTGGAACGCCTCGTGATAAGGTGTTCCCTCATCCATATTTTGAGTGGACAACTCAATGCGACTTGTCCACTGCCCGCCGTCACGCCTGACAA